>CAIPKT010000063.1 GCA_903865705.1 uncultured Chlorobiaceae bacterium | reverse complement strand
TGAGGCGGCAGAGGTTGCTCCGACATGCTTCGATCCTGAAGGTTTATTGATGAAACGTTTTTTTTGAACAGACACCGGGATTGTTCAGGTGTTGAGACAGGCATAACAGGATCAGTGTTTTATGACAGCCAAAAAGAGTGTAAGGCGCAAGGGAAAAGTAGTTCATGCACATTCCAGGCCCATGAAAAAGGTGATGCGCAACCTTTCGAGGACAATCGGGCAGCCGGCAGGGTCATTGCTTCATATCGGCGAACAGAAAACAGCCGATTGCATTATAACGGTTTTTGGTTACGATGAAGATCGTGAGTTTCACATGCCGGTGAAGAGCGTTACCGAATGTGCGGAATGGATAGATCAGCAGCGGGTTCTCTGGATCAACATTGACGGACTGCATAATGTGTCGGTTATTGAGGAGGCGGGGAAGTTGTTCGGTATTCATTCGCTGACCCTTGAAGATATCCTGCATACTGATCAGCGCTCAAAACTTGAGGACTTTGAAAGCTATCTTTTTCTTGTGCTCAGAACGCTTGAACTTGAAAAGACTACCGGTGATGTCATCGAAGAGCAGTTGAGCCTTGTGATCGGGAAAAATTTTGTGCTCACTTTCCAGGAAAAACCGGGTGACATGTTTGATGCGGTAAGGGAGCGGATCAAGAGCCCGGGGACAGGGATAAGAAATCGGGGGGCTGACTATCTCGCCTACGTCCTCATCGATGCCATTGTAGATAGTTATTTTACCGTTCTTGAAGAGCTTGAAGGCCGTATTGAAGTGCTCGACCAGGAGCTTTTCACCACATCCGGCCGGGAAACATTTGAGGCGATCTATGCGCTGAAAAAGGAGCTTATTCTTTTAAGGAAATCGGTAAGGCCGATGAGGGAGATCATCAACAGCATCAGCCGGGATCATTACAAGGTTATTGATGATGAAGCAACCTGGCCATTTTTCAGGGATGTGTACGACAATGTTATTCTTATCAACGAAACCATTGAAACCTATCGAGATATCGTTCTCGGTATGTACGATACCTGGTTGGCCATTGTCAACAACCGGATGAACGAAATCATGAAGGTGCTCACCACGATCGCCACCATTTTCATGCCTCTCTCCTTTCTGGCCGGAGTGTACGGTATGAATTTCCGTTTCATGCCGGGTCTTGAGTGGCAGTGGGGATTTTTTGCTTTGCTTGGATTCATGGGGCTTATTGTTGCCGCTATGATAGTTTATTTCCGCACGAGAAGATGGTTTTAAACGTTGAATTGCCATAACTCTGATCAGCTTTATAAGAAATCTACTCCGCAAAGCGCTCTATTTGCTTGATAACAAAGGCAAATAGAGCGAAAACCATGAAAATATCCACTGACTAAGGTGTTTTGTGGCTACTTTTGATTATGTTATAAGTCTAAAGTTTCATTCAAGACCTTATCTATTGACAGAACTCCCCTGAAACCCCGGAAATTAACCTTTTTTTGCCGTTACTTCTTCTCCTCAACGAGCCGTTTTTTTCCCTTGGCATTTACAGTATCATGAGTTTCAAGCATGTTCATTGTCCATATTGCTGATTTTTTGCTGAAGTATTCTGATGTTATTTACTTTCAGAAGACTAAAAAGGTTTTGCTTGAACAGATCGGGGCAGTGCGCAATGGCGCATGGTTCCGGAAATGGAATGCTAACATAAACGATTGAATGTAGTGGCAAGAGAGCGTTTTAAACGAAAATCAAGAGCTCCTGGCAACAAGGGCCACAGGCCTTCTGTGCAGTTTACCGGTGAGCGGGTGAAGCCGAATGATCATATTCTTATCAACGAGTTTCTTTTCAGGCGGGGCGAGAGTTCTCTTGCTGCTGAAATTGTTACTTTTTTTGCTGATCATGATGGCGAGCGATTCAAGTCGGTAGAGCTGGCTAAAGCTCTTGGGTATACCGAATCAAAACAACTTCCCGGTTTCTGGTATGTGCTGCACAAACTGCAGGAAGAGGGGGCCATTGACAAGGACTCCAATCGCTGTTACGGCATGTCGGGCACAGAGGCGACAACTTACGAAGCTCATCTTGAGCTAGCCAAGCCTTTCCCTGTTCCCGGCAAGAAGCATTACACGGTGAAGAGCTATACCGGCCATATTACCACGCATCCCAATGGCTACGGCTTTGTTGATGTTGAGGGGTTCGATGATGATATTTTCATCAAGGCCGGCGATATGGGTTTCGCCATTCATGGCGACGAAGTCGAGGTGCTTGTTTCCAAAGTACCGGAGACCTATTCCTCCAAATCAACCCCCCATCAGCGCTGTGAAGGCACGGTGCAGAATGTTATTTCCCGTCGTATTACCACCATTGTCGGCATGCTGACCAAGGCCAACCGCAAGTTTGTGCTTAAGGCTGACGACCGGAAGATTCTGCCTGAAATCATAGTGCCGATCAGAAACGCCCGCAAGGCGGTTGATGGCCAGAAGGTACTTGTCGGGGATCTTGATTTCAGCAAGGAGGGCCAGATCCAGGCTAAAGTGCTTGAGATTCTTGGTCAGGCTGGCGACTCGGCGGTTGAAGTAAGCGCCATTGCCCGCAGTCGTGGCATTGACGAAACCTTCGACAAGCAACTGCTCGATTTTGCAGCCTCCATTCGTGAGGGTATTACCGATGAGGACCTTAAAGACCGGCTTGATATTCGCGACAAGGTTGTTTTTACCATTGATCCTGTCGATGCAAAGGATTTTGATGATGCACTTTCGGTTGAGCTGCTTGATGACGGCCAGTACCGGATAGGTGTCCATATTGCTGACGTATCGCACTATGTGCCCGAAAACTCTCCACTTGACCGCGAAGCGCTCAAACGGGCGACCTCAGTCTACTTGGTTGACCGGGTAATTCCGATGCTGCCGGCAAGGCTTTCCGAACAGATTTGCAGCCTCAACCCCGGAGTTGATCGGATGGCATTTTCAGTTTTTCTTACAATAAGCGCTGATGGCGAAGTTCGCAAGCATGAGTTCAACAAAACGGTCATTCACTCCAAGCGCCGTTTTGCCTATGAGGATGTTGAGGAAATTCTGAAGCGGGGAAAGGGTGATTTTGTCGATGAACTTCAGTCGCTCGACCGCCTTAGTGTCATTCTGCGTGAAAAGCGCTTTAAGCACGGCGGCCTTGATTTTGAAACTGAAGAAGTCCGCTTTAAGCTTGGCAGTAAAGGTGAGCCGCTTGAAGTGATGAAGAAAGAGCGTCTCGGCAGTCATCGCCTCATTGAGGAATTCATGCTGCTTGCCAATCGAAAGGTTGCCAAATATTTGACCAAGACCTTCAAGGAGAACAAGAAAGAGCCCCAGCCGGTTATTTACAGGGTGCATGGAGCTCCCCAGCAGGAGAAGGTGCTCATTCTGTCAAATTTCGTCAAGAGGCTCGGCTTTGACCTCAAACTGAACCGGGGCAAAGAGGGTCCGATTGTTTCGGCCTCAGCGCTTAGGCAGCTTTTGCAGCAGGTAAAGGGTTCCAATATTGAATTTCTGGTCAGCGAACTCGTGCTGCGCTGTATGTCGAAGGCGGTCTATACCGGTGACAATGTTGGCCATTACGGCCTCGGCTTTGAGCATTACACCCACTTCACATCGCCAATCAGACGCTATCCTGACCTGATTGTTCACCGTATGCTCTTTGAGTATGAAAACCTCCGCAAGAAACGCCGGAAAATTTCCGCTACCCGCCTTGCTGAACTGACAGCCAAAATGCAGACAGTCTGCCAGATATCCAACGAGCGCGAAAAAAGCGCTGTGGAGGCCGAGCGTGAGTCGATCAAGCTCAAGCAGGTCGAGTATATGGCAAGCCATGTCGGCAAGGTCTATCCCGGCGTTATTTCAGGCGCAACCGATTACGGCATCTATGTGAGAATGGTTGATTTTGCCATCGAAGGCATGGTGCACATGCGCAACCTTACCGACGACTATTACGAATATGACGAAACAACCTACTCCCTGGTTGGAAAGCGGCGCAAGAAGCGCTTGCAGATTGGCCAGCGGGTCAAGGTCAAGGTGAACAGTGTGGATCTGCAACGCCGCACGATTGATCTGGTCATAGAAGACTAGGCACAGAGG
>CAIPKT010000062.1 GCA_903865705.1 uncultured Chlorobiaceae bacterium | reverse complement strand
GAAGCACTTCAGGAAGAAAAGAGATGGGTAATTACGGTCAATGCACCAAGGGCAAAGCCACCGGGGATGCGGCTGACCATCACCATCCCGGTGATCAACCATGCCAGGAATGTGCTCTTTTTTACCAATGGCCGCAAAAAGGGTGATCTGGCTAATAAAATATTTCTTGAAGAGGAAAAAGGCGTGCCTGCAAGCTTCGTTAACCCCGAAAACGGAAGGCTGTTCTGGTTTGCCGCTCAGCCGTAAATACCCTGCACCGATTCAGGGCCCCATGAATGAACCGGATAGGTTTCAGGCGGATGATCGCCAACGGCATTCCTGATGGCATCAACAATCGCCCATGAGTATTCGACGCTGTCTTGCCGGATAAAGTTCATCTGCTCACCGGCCATGGCATCAAGCACCAGCCGGTGATAGGGAGTTATACCTGCCTCGGCAAATGAGGTCTTGTAATCGAATTTCATATAGACCGGATCGGTAATTACCGCTTCACCCGGACGTTTTGCACCGAACTTTATGGCAATGGTCTCTTCCGGCTGGATTCGAAGAATAACCTGATTTGCGGTATAACTGCAACTTTCAGCAGGGCCGAAATAGTTCTGGGGAGGGCACTTGAAGGTAATGACGATCTCGGTCACCGTGTCGGCCAGATTTTTTCCAGCCTTTACAAAAAAGGGAACATCCTTCCACCGCCAATTATCAATAAAAAATTTTACCGCTGCAAAAGTCTCAACCGTTGAACCATGAGCAACATTTTTTTCAGAACGGTACCCTTCATACTGGCCAAGAACAATGGATTGCGAGACACTCTCCGGAGTAAACTGGCGGATTGAACGGAGAAGCTTTGCCTTTTCGTCACGCACCGATTCAGCCGAGAAATCGACAGGCGGCTCCATGGCAACTGAAGCAAGAAGCTGAAGAGCGTGATTCTGTAAAATGTCGCGCAACAGGCCAGCCTCTTCGTAGAAAGCCCCCCGATCCCTGATACCGAACTCTTCGGCAATAGTAATAGCTACGTTAGCAATGTGCTGGCGGTTCCATAAAGGTTCAAAAATACCGTTTGAAAAGCGGAAGACCATGATGTTCTGAACCGTCTCCTTGCCAAGATAGTGATCAATCCGAAAAATCCGCTCTTCATGGAAGACCTCTCCAATGACCGTATTGAGTTCACGGGCCGTCTGCAGGTCACTGCCGTAGGGTTTCTCAACAATGATTTTACGCCAGCCAACTCCGAAAACTTCTTTTTCTCCAAGGCCGGCAAACTGTAGGTTCCGGACAATAACTGGCGCCAGAGCGGGCGGAGTTGCAAGATAAAAAAGAAGATTCCGGTCTCTTCCCAACTCTCCTCCACCCTCCGTAAGCTCTTTATGCAGAATATGATAGCCACCAGTATCCGCAAAGTCAAGCGTCACATAAAAAAGTCTGGCGGAAAACAAGGCAAAAGCAGCTTTGTCATGCATGGTTTCCGGAAATAACCCGACCATCTTTTCATGCACCTTTAAACGGAACTCTTCGTGGGTAAGAGCAGCGCGCCCAACACCAACAATTCGGTACTCATCAGGAAGATGCCCCCAAAGGGCAAGCTCATAGAGTGAGGGGAATAGTTTACGGGCAGCAAGATCGCTGTGAGCGCCAAAAATGACAACCGTGCAATTATCGGGCTTTTGCTGCATGATGGTGCCCGGTTATGATTTGAGGATAAAAGCGTGTCCGCCAAACTCATGTCGCAATGCCGCAACCGCCCTGTCAGACAGATTTTCGTCGGAACGCGAACGGTAACGGTTGAAAAGAGAAGCGGCTATGACCGGAATTGAGACCTCATGCTCCATAGCTGCTTCGACGGTCCATCGACCTTCACCTGAATCAGCAATGGAGCCCTTGAGATAAGCAAGCTTTGGATCCTTCTGCAACGCCTGAACCATAAGCTCCATCAGCCAGCCCCGGATCACCGAGCCATGAGCCCAGACGCGGGAAACTTCTTCAAGGTCAAAATCATACCCGCTTGCATCAAGCAGATTGAACCCTTCGCCCATTGCCTGCATCATGCCGTACTCAATGCCGTTATGAACCATTTTGGCAAAATGGCCGGATCCGGAGCGGCCCATATAGCCATACCCCTTTTCCACACAAAGATCTTTCAGCAGGGGCTCGAGAACCGCATAAGCAGCTTTTTCGCCGCCAACCATTATGCACGCACCATGCCGCGCTCCTTCAAGCCCTCCGCTTGTACCCGCATCAAGAAAGGTTATCCCCGCTTCCTTGAGACGAACGGCCCTCCGCTCAGAATCCTTATAATGCGAATTTCCTCCATCGACAATGACGTCACCCTTCTCAAGCAGAGGAATAAGTTGCTCTATCGTACTATCGACCGGAGCACCGGCAGGCACCATCAACCAGATCAGACGGGGAGAATCGAGCATACCGGCAAGTTCCTGCAGGGAGGCAACAGGAACCGCCCCTTTTGCAGCCAGGGCGGCAACCGCCTCTTCCATCAGATCAAAAACCACAAGGTCGTGACCGCATTCAAGGATATGCTCCGCCATATTGCACCCCATTTTTCCCAAGCCAACAATCCCTGCTTTCATAACTTTCTATCAAACATTATTAACACCATGAGAACCCTCTGCTGCCCCGGCACTTCTTTTTGAACGGTCAACCATCTCCTGATACCGGTCAATCACAAAACCATTGACAGAAGACCATGACTGCGTCTCTGAGTAGGCAAGGCCGCGAGCTCTCAATTCCCGGTACCGAAGAGAATCACCAATCAATTCAAGGCACTTGCTGTAAAAATCACAAACGCTCCCTTGGCGAACAACAATTCCACCAGCCGAGCGGTCAGCAATGTCACAACAACCGCCGACATCAGAAACAACAACAGGCAAGCCTGAAGCAAGAGCTTCGAGCGCAACATTGCAAAAGGCTTCGGTTGTTGAAGGAAAAAGAAAAATATCTCCGGATGCATAGGCTTCAGGAAGCTCTTCCCCTGTAAGATAGCCGGTAAAAACCGCTTCAGGCATTCTTCGCTTCATTTCCTCCTCTTCAGGTCCTGAACCGATCATCACAAAACGTACCAGGTCCGCATATTCACCCTGCATAAAGCGATCATAAACCTTCATGACCACCTCGATATCCTTGTAGAGCACAAAACGTCCGGCATAGACAATGACGCTTCGGCCAACAGCATTCCACCCTGAACGAAGTTTTTCGGAACGTCGCAATGGATCAAAAAGCTCCTTGTCTACTCCTCTCGACCAGATGCCAATATTTCTGATATTATAATTGGCGAGTTTCAGGCGCACACTCTCATTGGGAGCCAGTACAATATTGCAGTTGTTATAAAACCAGGTCAGATATTTCCAGGCATACTTAACGGCAAACCCAAGGCTGTAATAACTGAAATAGGAAGGAAAATCGGTGTGAAAGGCAGATGCGACGGGAATGTTTTTTTTCCTGGCGTAGAGAAGGAACGCTCTGCCGACAATATCAGGCGTCGAAATGTGCACAATATCCGGCACAAACGCATCGAGTTGCCTACGTGTCTCGCCCGTAAAGAAACCAAGTTTGTAGTCGGGATAAAGAAGAATCGGCACAGAAGGCACTTTATTGACTTTCAAGCCGTTGTGGTTATCGCCGACTGAAACATCAGGAGACCAGACCACTACCTCGTGACCATTTTTCCTTAACGAAGCAACCAGTTGGTAAATGGATTTTACAGCGCCGTCCTTGTCCCTGATAAAAGTCCCCGAGTATAAAGCAATCTTCATAAGAGACAAAAAAATGCTGCTGATATCGATCCGGATTACAGACTATCGATATCTTGAAAAAAAATCAGGTTTGAAGAGTTAGCCTGAAACAAAGGTAACATTTCCCCGGAAAAATCCATCAGACCTCGCTTCAATCACTTCAGCGGGAGAGAAAGTTTCGCAACCTTAGGATGGACCAGCTTCTTGTAATTTTCATAAGAAAGCCTTAGCAGCTCGGTATGAGCGCCGGCATTGAAAGCAATTTCATCATCCTCTTCAAGTTCTTCCGATACATAAACATCCATGCCATAGAGGTTGCCGAACGGCGGCATGGCACCGATCTCGCATTCAGGAAACAATCCGGAAAATTCTTTTTCGCCTGCAAGCTCCACACCCTGAACTCCGGTCAAATTGCGCAAAAGTTCAAAATCAAGCTGACGTGAAGCCGGCAATACCACCATAGCCATTTTACCGGCAATACTGACAATAACGGTTTTGGCCAGTTCTTTTCCCGGAACATGGGCGGCGGCAGCAATCTCCTGAGCCGTATAAGCCGGGGAGTGACTGACCACAAAATACCTGACCGCATGGCTGTCAAGAAATTCTCTCAATTTATGAATAGGCATTGCAACTCCTCTCTGGTTAATGCGGAACAACTCATCTTTCTAATTACGGCAAATTTAGCAACAAAAGCAAAACCGTCAAACATCTTTCCATGCTTTCAGCGCAGGAAGGGCGGCCCGATACCCTGCATCCATAATATCCGGGATCTGGCCAGTATCAATCAGGTTGAACCGCGAAAGATCAGGAGCAATACATAAATCCGCCACCTCTATCTGCAACAGCGTCGTATTGGTGATGGTACTGTAGAATGCGTTCAGCAGAAGATCGATAATGTTTTTTGGCTTGTTGAAAGTATGTCGGGCCAGAAGATCGACACAGATAATCGATTCCGCTGCACCCTCAACCAGAGGGGAAACCGGTACATTTTCCATAAGAACACCGTCAACAAGCAGGGAGCCTGAGCACTCAACCGGCCTGAAAATACCTGGAATACAACTGCTTGCCATCACGGCGGCAGCCACATCCCCTTCAGTAAGGATAACTTTTTTTCCTGTGCCAATATCGGTAGCAACCATAGAAAGCGGAAAGAGAGCATCTTCAATATTTTTATCGCCAAGTAGACCGAATACAATATCACCCATTTTTTTATTTGAGAGAAGGCCGTATTGCGAAAGCGCGAGACTGGTCAGATCAAGCCAGTCGAGGTCAAAAGCTATATCGCGAATTTCCTGCCAGCTTTTACCGAAGGCATAGAGCGCAGCAATAAAAGAACCGACGCTCGTACCGCTGATCATCGAGACAGTGATATCCAGTTCAGTCAGAGCCCTGAGCACTCCAACATGGGCAGCGCCAAGAACGGCACCTCCCCCAAGCGCAAGAGCTGCTTTTTTTTTCATACCGTTTTCATACCGTTCAAAATAAAGGATTCCCGGTCGATCCGCCGGATAGTGATGAGTTACTGGAAAAAGGTGACAAGACGTTTGAGCAGCATAAACTTGCCCCAACTGTAGGGAGGATAACGCAAACCGGGATCGGGATAAAGCGACCGGCAGAGAACGCTTCGCTGATAGGAGAAGGTGTCAAAGCCAGCCTTGCCATGATAAGCTCCAAATCCGCTGCTGGCAAGCCCGCCGAAAGGAAGCCTGGAAATAGCCGCCTGAAAGAGCAGGTCGTTAATGCACACCCCTCCTGAACGTGAGTTACGTACAACCCGATCCTGTACATTCGTATCCGATGAAAAAAGATAGAGTGCAAGAGGCTCATCGACGCCACGAATGATATCGAGTGCTTCTGAAAGCTCCCCATAGGCAATGACCGGCAGCAGAGGACCGAAAATCTCCGATTGCATGACGGTTGAGGCAGGCGTCACTCCCCTAAGAATGGTCGGAGCAATGTAACGCTCAACCGGATCGCTTTTTCCGCCACTCCAGACCGATGAGCCTGCGAGAAGTTTTTCAAGCCGCTGGAACTGCTCCATGTTGACAATTCGGGGATAATCAGGACTCAATCGGGGATCATCACCATAAAATCCGGTGATAGCTTCACGCATAAAGGCAAGCAACTCAGCCTCCCGCTTCTCATGCACCAGAACATAATCAGGCGCAAGACAGGTCTGGCCTCCGTTTAAAAACTTGGCCCACACAATCCTGCGTGCCGCCACCCTGACGTCACAGCTCTCATCGACAATACAGGGACATTTCCCCCCAAGTTCGAGAGTTAACGGGGTGAGATGACGGGCGGCAGCATGCATGACCTCCCGACCGACAAAACGGCTTCCGGTAAAAAATATATAGCCAAACCGCTCGGCGAGCAAGGCACGGCTCTCTTGCTCGCCTCCCTCAATGACCCTGATCGCGCTCTGGTCAAGATAGTGACTCAGCCCTTCAGCCATGAGTGCGGAGCTGTGTGGGGCATGTTCCGATGGTTTGATAACGGCGCAATTACCCGCAGCAATGGAGCTGATGAGGGGTGCAAGACAAAGATTAAAAGGATAGTTCCACGCCCCGATGATGAGTACGACACCATAGGGCTCAGGAAAGTAAGAGGCTTTCGATGGCTGATAAATGAGCGGAATGGATACCCGGCTTGGCTTCATCCATGAGGTGATGTGCTTCAAAGCAAAGCGGATTTCACTACGAAGATATCCAGTTTCGGTTAAAAAGGTCTCTGCTGCAGACTTCCTGAAATCGTGATGCACTGCAACCGCAATCTCCCGCTGGCGCTCAATAAGAAATTTTTGAAGCGCATGAAGTTGCGAAATCCTCCACCCGAGATCGCGGGTTATGCCACGATCAAAAGTATCTCTCAATACCTCCAGCTCAGGAAAAAACTGATCGTTTTGCATAAAGAGAAGGAATCAAGTCATCCGAAAAAAAAGAGTATCGATTCCAATGTAACGAAAAAACGGGCCCGGCCGAACTGCAGCCTCTTTGTTGCCTCTTGTTTTTGGCAGGATACAATCCGTTCAGTACATTACTCTCTGAAAATTGCGCTTTTGCAAAAACAGTTACCCTTATTTCACTAATGATGGAATGGATTACCCAGCCGGAAGCCTGGATTGCCCTGGCGACATTAACTGCTCTGGAAATTGTTCTTGGTATCGATAATATTATTTTTCTTTCAATTATCGTCGGTCGTCTGCCGGAAAAGCAGCGAGGCAATGGAAGGATTTTCGGGCTTGGGCTCGCCATGCTTACAAGAATTGCCCTCCTGCTCTCGATAACCTGGGTTATGGGACTGACAGGCGGCCTCTTTACCGTTCTTGACCACCATGTTTCAGGACGTGACCTGATCCTGATTGGCGGAGGACTCTTTCTCCTTGCAAAAAGCACACAGGAAATTCACCAGAGCCTTGAGGGG
>CAIPKT010000061.1 GCA_903865705.1 uncultured Chlorobiaceae bacterium | reverse complement strand
TCTTCAATATCGAATATCTCTCTTTTTAACCAGTATTTGCATTCCATGTCTCCATTTTGGCAATGGACATGAAGCGGCTCATTGCCTTCATTGGCATAAAAAAATAATCTCCATCCGAGTATGACAAGTATCGTGGGCACAGACTGTTCCTGTAAATATTAATTTTGTAAAGAGTATATGCTTGGTAATTTACAGAGGAATGTTACGATAAGCAACCGATCTTGTTCCTCACCACCCCTCCACCACAAACCAAACCCCAGTCGCAATCATAATCACACTGGCTACCCGGTAAAACCATTTCCGTGTTTTGTTGCTGATGGTATTCACCACCTTACCCACCAGAATCAGCGCTGGGGCGGTGCCGATGCCGAAGAGAAGCATCATCAGGGCGCCTTGAAGCATTCCTGCAAAGGGATGATGAGCCTCCATGGCGGCGCGGGCGGCGGCAAGCAGGGCAGTGTAGGTGAGGCCGCAGGGGAGAAAGCCGAGGACGATGCCCATCGGGTAGTAAGCGCCGATGGAGCGAGGCGCCTTGAAGAGAGCCATGATCTTTTGCATGAGTGAGTTGCCGGGGTTGCAGCTCTTTGTTGAAGAGGGAAGCGGCAGCCATTCTGCTGTGGAGAGCCCCATGAGAATGATGGAGAGTCCGGCAATGATCATGATGGCTCTCTGAAGCTGTTCGATGGAGGCGGCAAGGACAAGGAATGAGCCTGAGAGACCAACCATCGCGCCGAGGATAGTGTAGGTGGTTACTCTGCCGAGGTTGTAGAGCAGGATGTGGAGTATCCCTTTTCGTGTTTCACCAACAGTAAGAGCGCCGACAACGGGGCCGCACATGCTGATGCAGTGGCCGAATCCTCCGGCAAGTCCGGAGAGGAGCATGGCGAGGAGGGGAGCGCTGCTCATGGTTTTTTTTTCTTTACTGGCTTTGGAGGCTCGTCGTCATCGTCAAGCATCCGGTATTTTGGTGCTTCGGGGTCGTCGAACTGGCCGCTTTTTACTGCCCAGATAAAGAGAAACCATGCCGCGACACCAACAAAAAGACCGATGCCTATCAAAAAAAATGTGGTGTACATAATGGTTACTCGGTCAGTTTAATAATCAGGCTGTCAGTTATAATTGTCGTAAGTGTTTCGAGTGTGCGGTGATGAAAAAGTCATTCCTTAATCATGAGTTAGAGAGGCATGACTTCTCAGTGTCTTGCTACGGCATCAATTGCTGTGGAGCGCTTATTGAACCGATGGGCTCTCTTGTCAGATGTTTTTCACGCCCCACCTGTAGCCGCAGGGAATTGCTTACCACCACAAGGGAACTGGTGACCATGAGCAGTGCTGATATAATGGGGTGCAAAATTCCCGACACGGCAAGTGGCAGTGCTATGAGATTATACGAAAAGGCCCAGACAAGGTTCTGGCGGATGATGGCAAAACATTTTGTGGAACTTTCCATCAGGGTGTTGATGAGCCGTAGGTCATCTTTCAGGATGGCGATACTGGCGCTTTCGAGGGCAATGCCTGATGCGTGGCCGAGGGTGACGCCGATGTCGGCTTCGGTCAGCGCAGGAGCGTCGTTGATTCCGTCGCCGACCATCATGACGCACTCTCCCTTTGCTTTCAGTGCGCGGATAACCGCTGCTTTTTCAAGTGGCCCGAGCCCGGCATGAACGTCGGTAATGCCGCATTTAGCTGCAATGTAGTTGGCTACCCCCTGGTTGTCGCCGGTGAGGATTTTCAGCGAGAGCCCTTTTTTACGGAGACCTGCTATCAGTGGAAGGGCGTCCGGGCGCAGGTCGTCAATCAGGCCGATGATACCGGCAAGCTTGTTGCCGCAGGCGACCATCACCACGCTTTTTCCTTCTGCCTCGAGTGATGATACACAGCTTTCATGGATCGGTTGAAGCTCAACCTGCTCCTGCACCATGAAGGCTCTTGAACCAGCCAGCCAAAGGGTTCCTTCAATCACTCCAGAGACTCCTCTGCCCGGTGTTGCCCTGAACTGCGTTACCGCCAGCCGTTCACCTTGCCATGAGGCAACAATGGCGCGTCCGGTGGGGTGCTCCGAGGCGGCTTCGAGCGATGCGAGATGCTGCATGAATGACGGGGTGAGGCCGTAGTCGTGACTGTCGGTCATGGAGGGTTTGCCGGTAGTGAGGGTGCCGGTTTTGTCGAGCACGACGGTAGTGGTTTTTGAGAGGGTCTCGAAAATGTTGCCCCCTTTGATGAGAATGCCTCTCTTGCCCGCAGCGGTGGTGCCGACCAGAATGGCGAGCGGGGTCGCCAGACCGAGTGCGCAGGGGCATGCGATGACGAGCACGGAGACCGCGTTCATCAGGGCGATGACGGTGCTGGCTGAAGTGAGTTTCCAGTAGAGAAAAGTTGCGAGGGCGAGGATGATGGTGGCAGGGACGAAGTAGCCTGCGGTTTTGTCGGCCAGCCCCTGAATTGGCGCCTTGCGGGCCTGAGCCTCTTCAACAGTGTGGATGATTCGTGAGAGCAGGGTATTACCGGCATTGCCAGTGACCTTGATGCTGAGCCGCCCGTTCATCGAAAAGCTTCCTGCAAAAACGTAGCTGCCCGGCTCTTTCAATACAGGGTTTGACTCTCCTGTCAGCATCGCTTCGTTCACTTCCGCTTCACCCTGCACAACGGTGCCATCAAGCGGTATTCTGTCGCCTGGAATGATCTCGATCCGGTCGCCGATCTGCACTGAGGCAATGGGCACCATGGTTGTTTCACCGCTTTCGGAGATGAGCAGCGCTTCGTGCGGCTGGAGTTCAGCCAGTTCAGCCATGGCATTTCCCGCCTTGAGGCGCGATCCGGCCTCCAGAAAGCGGCCGAGAAGAATGAAGGTGATGATCATTGAAGCGGTGTCGAAAAACACCTCACCTCCGAGTACAATCATGGCAATACTGTAGCAGTAGGCGGAGAGCGATCCGAGGGCGACGAGCACATCCATGTTGAGCGTCAACCGCCTCAGTGAGCGGAAAGCGCTGGCGAGAAAGGGGTAGCCGGAGTAGAAGAGTACCGGGGTGGCCAGTGCCCATGAAATGAGCTGAAAAGCAAGCCGGTAGCGCTCCTCCATTCCGTCAAAAAATCCAGCGTAGAGGGCAGCGGTGAAGAGCATGAGCTGCATGGAAAAAAATCCCGCGGTGCCGAATCGCAAGAGCAATTCCTGTTTCTCCCGGGCAAACAAATCGGAGCTGCCAGTGCCATGACTCGGATGGGGCAGGTAGCCTATGGAGCGGATGGCATTCAGGATGGCGTCGAGAACAATTTTTTCGGATACCCAGGTGATGGTTGCCTTGTGGGTGGCATAGTTGACCCTTGTCGAGAGCACGCCCTCCTGTTTCATCAGAAACTTTTCGATGAGCCAGACGCATGAGGCGCACCTGATGCCTGAGAGTATGAGATCGATACGGCTCTCGTTGCCCTCAATGATGACGGTGTCGCTGAAGGCTGAGGCCTGAAGTTTTACCTCAGTTGCCGGAGGCCCCGGTTGCCAGTTACAACGTTGGTTGTAGAAGGCGTCCAGCGAGTTGCTGTGAACAAGCTCGTAAACACCGAGGCAGCCGTGGCAGCAGAAGTACCGTGTCTCACCGTCGATGAGTGCGGTAATGGCCGATCCCTTTCCCGTCTCCAGGTTGCAATGGTTGCACAGAACCTTCCAGGGAGATGATGGCTCACTCCCTGACATTGAAGGTAAAGGCCGGATTGTTCAGTTCGTCGGAAAGAATCGTTACCCTCCAGATCGTTCGCCCGCTCATGCACCGGACAATAATTCCTTTGCCCTCGTAAATGCAGCGGCTATTTCTGACCAGTGTAACTTGATTTTTGCCCATCACCATCCCCGGCATGGAAAGGTCAAGG
>CAIPKT010000060.1 GCA_903865705.1 uncultured Chlorobiaceae bacterium | reverse complement strand
TTCTTGTGGTGGAGCTCCGATCAGTATTATTCGGGAATATATCGAACAACAACAAACACCAAACTAAAACAGGCCACTTGCAGTGGCCACGCTATCCATCCCCGCCCTGAAGGGCAAGGTTTTCCGCGAATTTTCGATAAAAAGCACTAAAATATACAGTTGTATCCCGAAAATTCTGCGCAAAAAAAACCATGACACTCCAAACTTTTCGAACCAACGTTAACTCACCCGATGGCGGTACCCGATTGAAAGTAACTTTGACAGAAAGATGCTGACAGGACACCAAATGATGGCGTCCTGCCAACCGAACCGGGAAGAATAACCGCTATGCCGTAAGAACATTTCGGCACGCCTCACCGGGATATTCGATTTCAACGGTTGAGTGATAAAGCCCGTATCGCTCAACCAGCCCCCGGATCCTCTCCTTGAGCTGCATGTAGGATTCGGCATCAAGAAGGGTATCTACTTCGAGATGGGCGGTAAAAACGGTATGAACGCCGTCGAGTGACCATATATGGGCATGATGGACGGCATGGATATGCTGCATCGATTCGATTTCCCTAATAATAAGAGCGATATCAAGCTCATCGGGTACCGCCTGAAGAAAGACCGGCAGCATTGCTTTCAGATTTTTAACAACCCCGGAGAGGATATAAAGCGTAATGATGACCGCAAGAAGCGGGTCGAGCACAGGGATATCCCAGAAATAAAGAACAACGGCAACAACAAGCACGGCAACCCATCCCAGAACATCTTCGAGCAGGTGCAGAGCGACAACTTTTGCATTCATGCCACCCTCTTTCGACAATCTTGCCATGGCAATGCTATTGACCATAACACCAACGATGGCAAGAAGAATCATCCCTCCTGCATCGGGTTTGTGCGGTTCGAGAATTCGGGGTATGGCGTGGGCGAGCACAAAGAGTGAACTGGTGAGCAACACCACCGTACTGATAAGCGCACCCAAAAGGGAGAACCGCTTATAGCCGTAGGAGTAGCGCGCACTGCTCTTTTCTCCCGATTTTTCCTCAAAATACCATGCCTGGGCGAGAGCAAAAGAGTCGCCGAGGTCATGAACGGCATCGGCAAGGATTGCCGTACTGCCGGTTACCACTCCACCGGCAATCTCGACAATGGTAAAGCCTACATTAAGGAAAAAGGCAACCTTGATATTGCCTGATGCATGGTGATGATGATGGTGGTGAGGGGTTGCATCATGGTTATGGCCGCACTCTCCTGAGGCTGTCTTGCTCATAATAAGTTCATTTTTTCTTTTGACTTGATGTTCTCCGTCCATTCAGTCAAGCGCGACTATTTTTTCTGCCATGCACCAAAACAGGTGTGCCTGTAGTGAATAAAAACAAGAAGTTGCAAAGCTTGAAAAATTTAATGATTTTTTCCGGCGAATCGGCGATTAATACAAATCCAATAATTGATGGTAGAAACTATAAAAGTTTTATTAAAAAAGCACCTGTTTTTCGGGTTGTCATCAGCCTCACGGCACTTCTCTATCCCTTCAAATTAAGTATCAACGATATGAACGAATGTACCGATTACAGCCTGATGGGACAAAGAGTAGTGCTATGATGAACAAAACCCTTCAATGGAGTCTTATCTCGGCGACAGTTATTCTGCTCTGCGTCTTCAGCTATACTTTTGCGGATATTCAAACAGCCTTGTGGTTCCATGCGTTTGAACACAGTCTCTCTTACGATGTGTTCGGCATCATAACCATCTTTGGCGATTCACTCGGCTACCTGCTCGGAGGGCTGTTGCTCTTTGTTTTGTTTCGCAACAGAAAACCTTTTATGGCATTTTCCGGCCTTTTCCTCTTTTCGACTGTCACCGTTTCGGGGTTAAGTGCAGACCTTGTCAAATTTATTGTCGGCAGGGCAAGGCCGAAGCTCTATTTCAGTGACCATCTTTATGGATTTGACTTTTTCCATTGGGAACACGCATGGACCTCTTTTCCTTCCGGGCATTCTGCAACGGCCCTGAGTGTGGCCATTTTTCTTGCCATTCTTTACCCCCGCTGGCGATTTGCCGCACTCTTTGGCGGTATCCTGATCGCCTTCAGTCGTATTTTTCTTGCACAGCACTATATCAGCGATGTCATTGCCGGTTCTTATCTTGGAATGGTTTCAACGGTACTTCTCTATAACCTTTATTTCAAGTCGAAATTTGAAGTCCTTGAACACAACAAAATCTGAAACCGGCTGGTTTCTGGCCGCACTGGCAATTCTTATTTTTGCAAGTTTCTTTCTGGGCCTTGGGTCTGCACCGCTCTTTGATGTTGATGAGGGGGCATTCAGTGAAGCAACCCGGGAGATGATGATCAGTAAAAATTATCTGACCACATGGCTGAACGGCGCTCCTCGTTTTGACAAGCCAATACTGATTTACTGGCTGCAACTGGCATCTGTCAGGCTTTTCGGACTCAATGAGTTTGCCTTCCGGCTTCCCTCTGCCTTGGGCGGGACCGTTTGGGCAGCGTCGATTTTTCTTTTTGCACGGAAAGAAATTGGTAACCGCCAAGCCTTTTTTGCCGCTGCAATGATGGTGCTGTCGCTGCAGGTAATGGTTATTGCAAAAGCAGCCATAGCCGATGGAGTACTGAACTGCTTTCTTGCCATCAGCATGTTCGGGTTGTTCCAGCATTATAAAACTGGATCAAATAAAGCCCTGCTTTTCGCCTTTGCTGCCGCTGGGTTTGGGATGCTGACAAAGGGGCCGATAGCAGTCATTATTCCCTTTGCGGTTACCTTTTTGTTCTCACTGCAGGAGAGATCATTGAAAACCTGGTTCCGCATGTTTTTCAATCCGGCAGGAATCTTCCTCTTTCTCGCTATTGCCCTTCCCTGGTACTGGCTTGAATACCGTGATCAGGGAATGGCATTTATTGAGGGGTTTTTCTTCAAACACAATATCAGCCGTTTCAACTCCTCCTTTGAAGGGCACTCGGGCTCTCTCTTCTATTATGTCCCGGTCATTATTCTCGGACTTATGCCTTTTACCGGCCTATTTTTCACGGTTCTTTTTAACCTGAAAACCCTGCTTTCCGACCGTCTGAACCGCTTTCTTCTTTTCTGGTTCGCCTTTGTTTTTCTCTTTTTCTCCCTCTCCGGCACAAAATTGCCTCATTATATGATTTACGGCTATACGCCGCTTTTCATTCTCATGGCCAGGGCTCTCCGAATGAGCCGCCATCCAAAAAGCCTTGCCATCTGGCCGCTGCTTCTGCTTCCTGCTCTTGCCTGCATACCCTTGCTCCTGCCGACAGCGTTGCAAGAAATTGACGACCGCTATATAAAAGCAATACTTGAGGGGGCTATGGGGCTTACTGGAGAGACTTATATCGTTACCTTCGTAATCGCCACACTTGTGGTCGCTGCACTGCAATTCGTGCCACGCTTTTCCGCTGAATGGAAACTGATTGCGACAGGAATAGTGTTTTCACTGCTTATCAATCTTTACCTGATGCCTCTTGCGGGAAAACTTATGCAGGAACCGATCAAGGAGGCTGCTCTCCTGGCAAAAGAGAAGGGTTATAAAATCGTGATGTGGAAAACCTATAACCCCTCTTTTTTAGTATATTCGGAATCTTTTGTTGAAAAGCGTACCCCTGAGCCGGGCGAGATTGTTTTGACAACCGTCAAGGAGCTGGATACGTTTATTAATCCCGCCATACTCTATAGCAAAAACGGTATTGTGCTGGTAAAACTCATGCAATGAATTCTGATATCATGAAGCTTTCGGTGGTTATACCGGTCATGAATGAGGCCGAGAACATTAAACCCCTGTTTGCTGCTCTTGCACAGTCGCTTGGGGCTATTGAACATGAGATTATTCTTGTTGACGACGGCTCTACCGACAACACCGTGGACGAAATCCAGGCCAATGCTCCGCCGAATGCGCATCTGGTTATCCTGAACAAGAATTACGGGCAGACAACCGCGATGGCTGCGGGCATCGATCATGCACGTGGCGAGCTGATAGCCACCATCGACGGCGACCTTCAGAACGACCCTTCGGATATCCCGATGATGATGCAGTACCTTTACGACCATGATCTTGACGTGGTTGCAGGCAGACGTGCAGGAAGGCAGGATGGAATGTTTCTGAGGAAAATCCCCAGCAAGATCGCCAATGCTCTCATCAGGAACCTGACCAATGTACACATCCGCGACTATGGCTGTACCCTGAAGGTTTTAAAAAAGGATGTTGCCAAAAATCTTGGCCTTTACGGTGAACTCCACCGTTTTATACCGGTGCTCGTGCAACTCTACGGTGCAAAAATGGAAGAGGTTGATGTGAAGCATCACCCCAGGGTATTCGGAACGTCGAAATACGGCATCGGGCGCACCTTCAAGGTATTGAGCGATCTGCTCTTCATGCTCTTCTTCCAGAAATACAGCCAAAAGCCGATGCATCTTTTCGGCACGCTCGGCTTTCTATCCCTCTTTATTGGCATCGCGCTGAATCTTTACCTGCTGGCGCTAAAAATTCTTGGCGAGGAAATTGGTGGCCGTCCGCTGCTCTCTTTGGGCATTATCATGACCTTTATCGGCATTCAGCTTATTACAACCGGATTCATTGCTGAATTCATCATGCGCACCTACTACGAGTCACAGAACAAGAAACCCTATATCATCAAAAAAATCGTTGGCAAACAGTAAACTTAACCCGAAAAAACTGCTGAAAACGCTGCTGCAGCTCCTTGTCACCAGTGCGGCCCTTTACCTTGTCTTGAGAAAGACCGATGTTGCCAAACTTGGCGACATTATCCGGAATGCCAACCCCTGGTACATCCTGCTCTCACTTCTTTTTTTCAATATCTCCAAGGTCATCAATGCGGTGCGCCTGAACCGCTTTTTCAAGGCTATCGGCATTGAGCTTTCCGCGATGTACAGCCTGAAGCTCTACTATCTCGGGATGTTCTATAATCTTTTTCTTCCGGGGGGAGTCGGCGGTGATGGCTACAAAATTTATGTGCTGCAAAAAAACCACGGTCTGAAAATGATCAATGTCTTTCATGCTGTTTTTTGGGACCGTGTATCAGGAATCATCGCATTGATCTTCCTTTCACTCATCCTGCTCCAGCAAAGCAGTTTTGCCTTGCACCTGCCCTATTTTGTGCCTTATGTATGGATAGTGCTCTTCGCAATCTATCCGCTTGCGCTGCTTGTAAACAAGTTCTTCTATAAACAGTTTATTGAGGTTTTTACCATCACCTCAGTCGAGTCGCTGCTGATTCAGATTGCCCAGGTAATCTCTGCATTTTTTATACTGAAAGCCATTTCACAGAATGCGCACATGGTTGACTATCTGGTGATATTCCTGATATCGACGATAGCAACCATTATCCCTATCACGATCGGCGGGGCCGGAGCCCGGGAGATAACCTTCTTTTATCTGCTCGGATTCATACATCTCGGAACCAATGCTGGCGTTGCGCTGTCGCTCATCTTCTTCGCCATTTCAGCTCTTTCGTCACTTGCCGGAATTCTCACCAGAATCCGCCACGAAACAAGTGTGCCGGATATTCTGGACGTTAACCAATAGTTTTTGTGGGCTACCGCTCGGTAAGCTCAAGATCTTTCAGCTTGATCTGCCACTGCTCGCGGTTGTTCCACATCCTTTTTTCGACTGAATAAACCATCGAAAATACTGGACGAAATTGAGTGGTGAGTGCGGTATAGATATCAATACGGTCAAAGCCTATCACTTCGAAGGTACGTCCATTCTTGTCCCTGACAGCAAACTTTACATGCCTCTCTTTGAGCAGTTTTGGCTGGCCGTAGAGCACAAGATCTTCCGACATGAAAAGCGGCTCACGGTTCCCGTGACCATAGGGAGCGAACTGCTCGAGGACATTGATAAACTTGGCCGTAATATCTTCAAGGGCCAGTCTTGAATCAATAACAAGCTCTTTCTGCCGTTGTCCGATTGAGAGACGAACGGAACAGACCTCGTTGAACTTTTTACGAAATGGGGCAAAATTTTCGGGCCGGAGGGTAACTCCGGCTGCCTGGTGATGACCTCCGAACTGTTCGAGATAGTCGCCGCACTCCTGCAGAGCCTCATAGACATTGAGCCCTTCAACGCTTCGTACTGAGCCCTTGATAAGGCCGTTCATGCCGCCAAGGATAACCGTCGGGAGATAATGTTTTTCAATCATTTTTGAAGCCACGATACCAAGAACTCCGAGATGCCATGATTCATCATAAAGAACAATAGAAGAACAATAGGATGCGAAATGGCTTTCAAGCATATGTTCAGCCTTCACCATAATATCAGCATCCATTTCCCTGCGCTGGATGTTGATCCGGTCAAGTTCATCGGCATGGCGCCGGGAATCAACCATCGAATCGGAAAGGAGCCAATCAACTGCAAGATGTGCGGAGTGCATTCTGCCAGCCGCATTGATACGTGGGGCAATACCGAATGCAATATGAAACATTCCAAGCTCTCCAGGAGTCACCTTCATCAATGAAAACATCGCCATTAAATTGACTCTGGGCTTTGTGCGCATTCTCTTTAACCCCTCTCGAACCAGCGTCCGGTTTTCGCTTTCCAGAGATACCATGTCAGCCGCTGTGGCAATAGCAACAAAATCAAGATATTTCTGCCAGCTCTCCGGCCCGGCATGCAAATGCTCGGCTATTGCCTGAATAAACTTGAAGGCCACACCGCATCCGCATAACTCCCTGAAGGGATACGTAGAACCCGGAACCTTTGGATTCAAAATGGCATAGGCCAGAGGCAGCTCATCGGATTCGTGATGGTCGCAGATGATGACATCAATGCCATGGCCCCGGCAGCGAAGTATAGCTTCATTCTCTCTTATGCCGCAATCGACCGTGACAAGAAGCGTGATATTCTGCTCAACAACTGAATCTATGCCTTCAACCGACAAGCCATAACCCTCCGTAAAGCGGTCATTGATATAATAGGAGACCTCAGCCCCCTGCTCTTTCAAAAATAGCAGGAGCAGCGCCGTTCCGGTTGTGCCATCAACATCATAATCGCCATAAAGCATTATTTTTTCATGCCCTCTGATCGCCTGCAAGATGCGGTCAACGGCACGCTGCATGTGTTGCAAAAGAAAAGGAGAAGGGAGATCCAGCAGCGAAGAGCGAAAATAATCTTTTGCTTCATCATAGGTCTGAACACCGCGATTGAAGAGTGCCCTTGCAACAGGCAGCGAAACATTAATTGCTTCTGACAGATCAATAACCGCCGGTTCATCAGCAGAGCATAAATTCCAGCGGTATCGTTTCATGAAAAGCTATAATAAGAGGAGTAATGAAAATCAACAATTTAGAGAAGAGTTCGACATTTCTTGACATAAAACGTTCAGAA
The DNA here is from genome assembly GCA_903865705.1 of uncultured Chlorobiaceae bacterium. Lineage (GTDB taxonomy): Bacteria > Bacteroidota > Chlorobiia > Chlorobiales > Chlorobiaceae > Chlorobium. The sequence goes on along the minus strand of CAIPKT010000060.1, from coordinate 11,677 downwards.
AGAAATCAGAGGCCATCTTCACTTGAAAGAGGGTGCGAATATTTTTACATTATGGCTTTATTTGTACAACAGTCCAGAAACATAGACTAACCACATCAGGAAAAGAGAACATGGGTAACTTGATTACGATTGAACGCCACATCCTTGAACAGCAGAAGTTTTTTCCGGAAGCGCACGGCGAACTTACTGACCTTCTCAACGACGTGGCCTTTGCCGCAAAACTTGTAAGAAAAGAAGTTGTGAGGGCAGGGCTGGTCGACATTCTCGGTTTGACAGGCAGTACCAATGTACAGGGTGAAGAGGTAAAAAAACTTGATATTTTTGCCAATGAAAGAATCATCTCCGCCATCGGCCAGCACGGACGCTTTGCCATTATGGGTTCCGAGGAGAATGAAGAGATCATTATTCCGCCAAATAATGAGAGCGGCAACTATGCACTCCTTTTCGATCCTCTGGATGGCTCTTCAAACATTGACGTCAATGTGAGCGTCGGCACCATCTTCTCGATCTATAAACTTAAAGGTGATGATCCCGGCAAAGCAAACATAAACGACTGTTTGCAGCATGGTTACGAACAGGTTGCTGCCGGTTATGTGATCTATGGCTCATCGGTCGTCATGGTCTATACCACCGGCCACGGTGTGCACGGTTTTACCTACGACCCTACCATCGGAGAGTTTCTCCTTTCTCACGAAAACATCATCACCCCGAAAAGCGGCAAGTACTACTCCATCAACGAGGGCTCTTACGCACAGTTCAACGAGGGGACAAAAAAATATCTCGACTATATCAAAGAAGAAGACCCGGCCACAAACCGTCCTTACAGCACCCGTTACATCGGCTCGCTTGTCGCCGACTTCCACCGCAACCTGCTGACTGGAGGCGTCTTCGTCTATCCGCCGACAACCAAGCACCTCAAAGGAAAGCTCCGGCTCATGTACGAAGCCAACCCCCTTGCCTTTATCTGTGAGCAGGCAGGCGGACGGGCAACAAACGGCCGTGATCGCATCCTTGATATTCAGCCACTTGAACTTCATCAGCGTACTCCGCTTTATATCGGCAGCGTCGATGATGTTATTATTGCGGAAGAATTTGAGCAGGGATTACGGTAAAATAAGGTTTTTTCATTTCCGATTACACCTGTAGGGGCATGGCATGCCATGCCCTTACGACGGGTGGGCATGTGCCCCTATGATGGTTGGTCAGATACCATACCCTTACATTTACGGGGGGATTAACGATCGTCCGTTATCCCTGCACGACGCCACGATCGAATTGCGGGTAAAAAATTCTTTCGATACCTACGGTTTTTCCGCTCGCAACATCAAGCGACAAAAGTACCCCTGAAAAATGGACATCATCCTCGGCACACTCATACTTGTGCGGTGTCTGGTAGAGCATCCTGTCGGTGGCTGATTTGGTCTGCATGCCAATGACTGAATTATGCGGCCCAGTCATGCCCGCATCAGTGCAGTAACCCGTACCTTTTGGCAATATACGTTCATCCGCCGTCGGCACATGGGTGTGGGTACCGATCACGGCCGAAACCCTGCCGTCAAGATACCAGCCAAGCGCAACCTTTTCAGCAGTTGCCTCTGCATGAATATCAACAAAAATATGCCGTACTTTATCCTTAGTCTGCTCTTTGATCTGCTTGATCGCCCAGTCCGCTGTTCTGAAAGGACAGTCGATCGAGTACATGAAGGTCCTGCCCTGAAGATTGATCACGGCAATATCGCCCAGCCCGTTTGGCAGCTTGTAGATGGCATAGCCTTTACCGTAAGTCCCTTTTGGATAGTTCAGCGGACGCAAGACCTGTGGGTGCGTTTTCAGGGTATCAAAAAAGTTGAAGTTGCTCCAGGTATGGTTTCCGCCAGTCACCACATTGACGCCCGCCTCAAGAAGCTGGTTGAGCGCTTCAAGGCTCATTCCCTTGCCATGATGGGCGTTTTCGCCGTTACAGACAACAAAATCAACATGATACTTGCTGATAAAACTTTTCAGCATCCGGCCAACCATCTGGAGACCCGGAGTACCGACAACATCGCCGATGAACATGACGTTCAGGGTTTTCTGTGCCATACCTCTTCCTTAACCTGTTCAATTGCTTAAAACTAAAGAGAACCTCCATGTAACCGTCATGAGTGGATTGCATTCGAGCCTTGCAAAACAAAGCAATCGAATAGCGCAAACAGCTTAATGACAAGGTTCACCGACTGTGCGGGAATTTACGCATTGCACCGCACAATGAACAATCTTATTTACCCGACTAAATAACCATGGAAATTGAACTTGTTAACCGTAACCAGACGTTTCAAATAAAAGTGATTTGCAACTATTGGAACAAGTGTATATGACTCTTCCTCGAAATATCCACCGTATTTTTAAAAGCAACCCGGTGATGGAAGGAGCCGGAGTCAAACTCAAACGCGCTTTCGGCTTCAACGACCGACCGCTTTTTGACCCCTTTCTGCTTCTTGATGATTTCCGCTCCAGCAATCCGGCAGACTACCGCAAAGGCTTTCCGTGGCACCCGCATCGCGGCATCGAAACCATCACCTATATGCTTCAGGGAAATGTGGAACATACTGACAGCCTGGGAAACAGGGGCGTGATCACTGCCGGAGCAGTTCAGTGGATGACCTCTGGCAGCGGAATCATTCATCAGGAGATGCCGTACGGCGATAGCCAGGGTGTTATGGGAGGATTCCAGCTCTGGGCAAACCTCCCCGCCTCACAGAAAATGAATCCGCCCCGTTATCGCGATATCACTGCCATGCAGATTCCAAAACTGCATCTTGAAAACGGTGTTGAAATCCATATCATCTCCGGGAGCATCGGAGATACGCAAGGCCCGGTCGATGACATTGCCATTGATCCGGAGTATCTCGACATCACGGTGCCATCAGGGATATCCTGGACTCATCGCATCAGCAATGGGCATACGGCATTTGCCTACATCATCGCCGGAAAAGGGCTTTTCTCGGAGGATACCGATGAATCGTTCTCCTCCGAGAACAACGGTTTCAGCTCTTTCAAAAAGAAAAGGGGTGAGTTTCTTGAAAATGAAACCCTTATCCTTTTCAGCGATGGCGATTCCATCACCATAACGACCAAAGAAGATCCTGTACGATTTCTGCTGATATCCGGCAAACCGCTTAACGAACCAATCGCATGGAGCGGCCCCATCGTTATGAACACCCAGACTGAACTACACACCGCCTTTGAGGAGTATCAAAATGGAACCTTTCTGCAGCATGCTGTCGAATGATTCGGGAAGTCTGATCAGAAAATTTCCATATCCGACAACTGTGTTGACAGATAGCGCTCCCCTGAATCAGGGAGTATAACAACAATTTTTTTACCCCGGTTTTCTTCTCTGGTGGCGATTTTAATGGCTGCCCACACTGCCGCACCCGATGAAATTCCCACCAGAATTCCCTCATTCCGGATGACCGATTGAGCTGTCTCAAAAGCAGCTTCATTGGTCACTCGTATAATCTCGTCAATAATGGAACGGTTGAGCACCTTCGGAATAAAGCCCGCACCAATTCCCTGTATCCGGTGGGGACCGGGCCTTCCCCCGGATAGAACAGGCGATGCGTCCGGCTCAACAGCAATAGCTTTGAAGCCCGGTTTTCGCGCTTTAATGACTTCAGCAACACCCGTAATGGTTCCGCCTGTTCCCACTCCTGACACAAGAAAATCGACATCACCGGCAGTATCCGCCCAGATTTCCTCTGCGGTCGTTTCGCGATGCGCCTGTGGATTAGCCGGATTTTCAAACTGCAATGGAATGTAACTTCCAGAAATCTGCCGTTGCAATTCCTTTGCTTTGTTTACGGCGCCATTCATTCCTTCTGTTCCAGGAGTCAGCACCAGTTCGGCTCCAAGCATTTTAATGAGTTTCCGCCGTTCAATTGACATCGTCTCTGGCATTGTAAGAATCAGACGGTAGTTTCTCTCCGCAGCAGCAAACGCCAGACCAATACCGGTATTGCCCGAGGTCGGCTCAATGATCGTTCCTCCGGGTTTTAACTTTCCCGACAATTCAGCCTGGCGAATCATGGCGATGCCAATCCGGCATTTCACACTGTTAAGAGGATTGAACGACTCGACTTTACCGAGAATTATTCCGGGCAATCCGGCTGATATTTTGCTCATGCGAACGATGGGAGTATGCCCGACAGCCAATGTGATGCTGTCATAGATCTTTTCCCTGAATCCTCTTGTTACTGTCATGACTCTCTATGTTCAGATTTATGATTTTAAATCGAATACTCGCACTCGTTATCAACATCGTACTTCAGCAGTTTACTGATACGCACCTCTATATCCGCCAGGTCAGGATCATCACGTCGCCGTGGCCGGGGCACATCAATCTTGAACCGATTTCTGATCGTCCCGGGTGATGGAGAAAAGATGATAATTTCATCTGAAAGATAGGTCGCTTCAGCAACATCGTGAGTAACCATTACGATGGTAATTCCTGAAGACTCCCATAGCTTCAGCAGATCGTCCTGCAAATGCTCTCTTGTAAGCACATCAACGGCAGCAAACGGTTCATCCATTAAAATAGCTTTTGGCTCAACCGAAAGGGCACGGGCAAAAGCTAATCGTTGCCTCATGCCTCCCGAAAGCTGGGAAGGATATTTATTTACTGAAGCACCAAGTCCAACTTTATTGAGATAAAAAAGCGCCTGTTTTTCCCTTTCGGAACGTGGCAATCCGCGCAATTTGAGCGTAAAGGTAACATTCTGCAACACCGTCATCCACGGAAATACTGCGTAATCCTGAAAGATCATGGCTATATCGTGCTTGGGCCTGTCCCGAAACAGATCATTGGCAAGCGGAGAAAGAAAACGGTATTTCTTCCGATAGGTCTCCATCTCTGCCCGTGTCGAAGGCAAAGGCTCCAGTACCCTGACACCATCAATATAGACCTCACCTTCCGTTGGGGCCTGCAGGCCTGCCAATATTTCCAGAAATGTGGATTTTCCGCATCCGGAAGGTCCAAGCAAGGTAATGATTTTGCCTTTCTCTATCGAGAGCGTAACCGACATACATGCCGTAAGCCCCTCGGCGATGCCGTCTTTGTTCACTATTGAAAAAAATTTACTGATACGTCGAGCTTCTATCATCTTCCCACCTTCCATAACGCAAGTTTCAACTCTGCGAATTTTAAGAGTTCTATAGAAAACCAGCCAATAATGCCAAGTACCAGCATACAGACCACCATGGCCGGAATCTGGAAAAAGTCTTTTGCCTCAACCAGCAAATATCCGATACCGCTCCTTCCACCATACATTTCAGCAATGACGAGCATCACAAGAGCTATAGCCACGCCTGTTTTTACGCTCATGATAATGGCACCGAGTGCATTCCAGAAATAAATATTGCAGATCAGAGTCAATTCACTGGCACCGAAAACCCTGGCTGACGAGAGGTATCGGGGATCAGTATCTTTTATTGCCTGGTAGGTATTGAATAGAATCGGATAAAATGCCCCGAGGAAAATCAGAAAGATCTGCATGGGAAGACCAATACCAAAAATAATAATGGTAAGAGGCACCCAGGCCGGAGGCGGTATCGGGGCAAGCATCTGAAACAAGGGCAGCGCATGCTTGCGTATGGAAAGATTCCATCCCATAAATATCCCTATGGGAATGGCCGTGAGCACAGCAATCAACAGACCTGCAAGAAATTTGGCAAGACTATAGAGAATATGAAGAAACAAACCTTTATTTACCACCATATCCCAGAACGCCAGAGCAACATCACTCAGCGTAGGTGCAAGAGTACGCGGCAGGATATCAAACCGTGGAATAACCTCCCACAGAACTAAAAGCGGAATAAGGACTTTGATGAATTCGCGGGAAAAAAGACTGCCGAACGAGTTTTTCAAAAAAAGCCCTGACTCCCTTGTCAGCAGGCCTAACCCTTTCGACCCATATTGCTGCTCAACTTGCATAATAATTCATCTGTAATTTGATTGATAGCTAATCCGGAACTACCTCCATGAAAAATAACGGGCCACAATAGAATGGAGCTGTGTAATCACAGAACCGGGATGGCGCTGAGTACCGGAGTCACCGGAAACCTGCTCGTTCTCATGTTCCGCATGATGAGCTGACCCATTTATTTTATGGTGATCAGGCCCTGAATGCCGTGAAAAAAGAGCCAATAACTGATTATCAGCCGCATCGAATGATGCAAGGGGAAGATCTGCGAAGAGTGTGTCAGGAACATGTTCCGTTCTGGAGAGCGCCTTTCTTAAAACGGAAGGACTCAATGCTGTTGATCTGCTCAGAATTCCAGTCAGTTCACTATTAAATGCCTGATTATTTTTCTGTGCAAGCAGTACCAGCTCCAGCTGATCAATTACCGGTGGGCAGCACTCGTTACCCGGCTCCATATCCCATTTCTGAAAAAGAATATTATGCCCATCATTGACGGCAATCACTGCTTTTGATCCTTTGACAATTGCTCCTTCGATTTTCCCCGCATCAAGGGCTGGAATGATGGCATCCGCTGGTAAAAAGAGATATTGTACCTGATTTAGTTGTATCGGATATTTGCTGACAGCCTTCGTGAACTCTTGCAGCAGACCAGGATTATCCGACGGCACGCCAATATTATGCCCATTTATATCTTGTAACCGGAGGGAAGAACCTTTTTTCGTAAGTACGGTAACACCATAGGGAAACGTCACTTTCCCCAAAACGACAAGGTTGTCAAAGCCGCTTAACCGGGAAAGCTCAATAGCCTTTTCCGGTTCAATAAAACCGGCATAAATACTTCCTGAAAGCAATGCATAGCCGACATCGGCCGATGAGTTGAACTTTGCAGGTGTAAAGGCATTCCTGCCTTCAACTCCTTCTCCTGCGGCATACAAAAACGCAAGCAACGGACTGCCGTTATGACCAATAATGGCTTTGACTGGAAATGATCTCCGGGTAGTCTGAAATGCAAAAACAACACTCAGAATAACTATCCCCAATGTTATGCCGACTAACGGCAAAGCCCATCGACTAAAACCGTTCCGCTCTTTCTTGTTTGCCATTACCACTTTTTTTGCTGTTTAAAAACAGCCCTGCCGGCATTCTACATCCGGCAGGGCTAAGACTCATAAAAGAACAATAACCACGACTACTTCCATGTAATGCCGCGGAACTCTTCTGCATAGAGACGATTACCCGGATTTTCCTTGATATTTTGCAGCACGATTAATTCATTGCCGAGCAAAAACAGACCAGGCTGATCGATAGTGGTTCGGAATTTAAGCCTGTGGTTTCCGTATTTGATAGCTTCAACAGGTGCTCCAGTGTACTTCACCGCTATATCGACAATATTCGGAGCAACGGGATTTGACAGAATAAGCGCATTGGCTTCCCCTATCGCCTTTATAAAGGTTTTAAGCTCTTTTGCATTGGTTTTCAAAAATGTATTCCGTGCATTGATGGTCCGGCATGGAATATTTTCAGCCGCCTCCTTGAACAAGACCTTATATCCTTTCAATTCAGCAATACTTGCCTGTGGTTCTTCAAGAATAGCGCCATCAACCTGCCTTGCTTCAAGTGCGGCAAGTGCCGGACCTCCAGCCAGTTTCTGAAGATTGAACTGCCCTCCGTTTTTTCTTGCCGCCACAGTCAATGCAATGACAGATTCGCACGTTGGTGAAATACCTGCAATATTCTTATCCTTCAGATCTGAAAGACGGGTAATCGGAGAGTCCTTTGGCACAAGCAATACTGAGGTGCAAGGCTTCTTTACCTGAGAAATTATCTTGATTGGTGCACCATTGGCAATAGCCGCAATAGCAACGGTCGGGCACGACCAGAATACATCCGCCTGGCCGGACACCACCAGATCTCTTGCTGCTGCCAGATCTGCAACAGGAACTATAGACACATCCAGATTGTGCTTTTTGAAAATCCCCAACTCCTGAGCCACATAAAGATTGAGATGATGGGTTGTTTTTGCATCCGCTACCACTATTTTTGCAGGTGCACTACTCGCAGTCGAATGGACGCCAACTAACGATAATAGTCCCAATAAGATTGCGGCAGGTTTTTTAAGGCTTTTTTTCAATGTCATAAATCATGTCCCGTTCAGTTAAAAAAACTTTACAAACTTCTGGCTCAAAGTTTGTTAATATTAACTGCACAGGCAATAACATGTTTACGTTACATGGCATACCATAAACATGGTATCAAATTCATTAAGACAAAAACCTTTCAGGAACTCAGCTCCCTCAACATCAATAAGCCTGAACTTTTGCCTTAATAAAGCACCTCAATCAAAGAGATGATGATGGGAAAACGCATTTGGACAGGATTAAGTATAGTTACCGGCTGCCTTCTAATTTTCACCGCATTACTCTACCTGCCGGAAAAAGTATCCCTCCGGGCATACAGTTCAGCGCAGGCCTCTCTTGAAGCCTATCAAACAGCCCATCCGGAAGAAAAAGTCCGCTTCCTTGCCGTAATGGATTTTTCGAAGCCCTCTTACGTAAAACGGATGGCAGTGATTGATCTTGCAAGCGGAGAGAAGCTGTTTTACCGGGTGGCGCACGGCAAAAATTCCGGCGAACTCTATGCAACCCGCTTTTCCAATACCCCCGGATCCGGCATGAGCAGTCCCGGGTTTTACAAGGTGCTTGAAGCCTACAGCGGCGACCACGGAAAGGCTGTGCGCCTTGAAGGGCTTGAGCAGGGAATAAACGACAATGCCTTCAGCCGCGATATTGTACTGCATTCGGCAGATTATGTTTCGCTTGGCTATATCATGCTTAACCTCTTCACCTTCAACGGCCCAAGGATCGGCAGAAGCAATGGCTGCTTTGTAGTATCAACCGGTAATATCGATGAGGTGATCAAAAAACTCAGCAATGGCGGGTTGCTCTACGCCTGGCGTGGCTCCTCAAGGTAATTCACTCTCCACCTGTCCAACCTACCCTTCCTCCCTGAAGTTTTTTCTATCCTCTTTCTACATAGAACACATATACACACCACAACCCATTACACGGAAGATATATAGATTGCTACATTCGGGCAAATGATGATTTTTCTATCTAACTGCCTTTATTTGATATGTTTAAATGACAACATCATAGTGTAAGCGAGCTCCGAATCTCTATATAATTTTATATAAGATTTCAGTCGAAGCTTTGAATTTTTGTCGAAGCTCGGAAACATTCGATTCTAAAACAATGAGAAAGATACTTTGCGTGATTGTAGCGTTTCCAATCATTGCGATGAGCGGGACGGGGCATGAAGTCTTTTCTCTGCGTTTATCGCTCAAGCATCATATAGAATACAAGGAATTGTTATACGATTCATATAGAATACAAGGAATTTTTATATACACAATATAGAGTGCGATGTTTTGGCATTGCATGTTTTATCAATCCAAAGGCCTTGATTCGATATATATATTTCATATACTTCTGACGTCAGAAAGCTCCGTTCGCCTATATAATGAAAGGTGTCGCAGTTCAATAACTTTAAATTCTATAACAATGAAAAAAATACTTTTAACGATTGCAGCAGTTGCAATGATCGGGATGAGCGGGACTGCTCAGGCAGGTGTAGTCAATCTTCAAGTAGGCGGAACCTACTCAAATAACATTCGGTCTGTAGTGAATAACATTATTACAACAGAGGGTGGTGGATCTATTGAAACCTCTTATCTTGACGGAAGGAAGCTCGACTACCTTTACTGTGTTGATCTTTCTACTACTGTTAATGTAAATACTGTTTATCCTTATACCACCGTAAACAACGCAGCCCTGATACATGGTTCTGTGGTAAACAATGCAGACAAGGTCGCTTATCTGTTAGAAAATCATGGTGTTGGTGGGCAGGGAGATCAGGCAATAGCTCTACAGGCAGCTATCTGGCACGAAATTTATGGTACAGGAGTGTATGACTTAAATATTTCTGGTGCTGGCGGTTACGGAACCGGATCATCAATAGCAACTCTTTACACTTCATACGTATCGGAAGCAGATAAATCGACTACCGGCAACTTTTCTAAATTCATCTGGATCAATCCCGGTAAAGACGCAATTGGTCTTAATAACTACCAAGGCTTGGTTACCAGCAGCCCGACTCCCGAGCCAAGTACATACGCTCTAATGGGTATCGGCGGCTTGTTTGCAGCATTATGGTTCAAGAAGTCTTCCGGAACATTAGCTCCAACCGTTTGAACTCTTTAGGAAAAGAAGCAACAAAAAAGCCCGGAGATGATCCGGGCTTTTTTGTTGCTATTTGCTTGTGTATTCAGATAATCAGAGCGCGTCAATGATGGCATTGAAGGTCGCACTGGGACGCATGGCCTTTATGGTCAAGGCTTCATCCGGGTTAAAGTAACCACCAATGTCAACCGGTTTGCCTTGCGCGCCAATCAGTTCTTCGTTGATTTTGGCTTCATTGTCTGCAAGCTGCTGTGCCACTTTGGCAAAACGGGCCTGAAGTTCCTGATCTTCCTGCTGTGCGGCAAGTGCCTGTGACCAGTAGAGAGCAAGATAGAAATGGCTGCCCCGGTTATCGATTTGGCCAACTTTGCGGGCTGGTGACTTGTCGTTATCGAGGAACTTGCCGATGGCCTGGTCAAGGGTCTCTGCAAGAATCCGTACCTTGTCGTTGCTGAACGACTGTGCTACATGTTCAAGCGATGCGGCAATTGCTGAGAACTCTCCGAGGGAGTCCCAGCGCAGGTAGCCCTCTTTCTGGAACTGCTGCACATGTTTTGGAGCTGACCCGCCTGCACCGGTTTCAAACAAACCGCCACCGTTCATGAGGGGAACAACGGAAAGCATCTTGGCACTGGTACCAAGCTCAATGATCGGGAAGAGATCGGTCAGATAGTCGCGAAGGACGTTTCCGGTGACGGAGATAGTATCCTTGCCCGCCCTGAACCGTTCCAGAGAGAAACGCATGGCTTCAACCGGGGTAAGAATACGGATATCGAGACCGGCGGTATCATGTTCTTTCAGATACTCGGTAACTTTTTTGATGATTTCGGCATCATGAGCCCTCTTGCTGTCAAGCCAGAAAATTGCCGGAGCTCCGGTGATGCGAGCCCTCTTGACGGCAAGTTTAACCCAGTCCTTGATTGGAGCGTCTTTTGCCTGGCACATTCTGAAAATGTCACCCGTTTCGACCGTCTCTTCGAGCAGCGTCTTACCGGCAGTATCAACAACCCTGACCGTTCCGTTTCCGGGAGCGACAAAGGTTTTGTTATGTGAACCGTACTCTTCAGCCTGCTGAGCCATAAGCCCTACGTTTGGAACACTGCCGACGGTGGCTGGATTGAATGCTCCATGTTGTATGCAATCTTCGATGATCGCCTGGTACATGGTTGCATAACAGCGGTCGGGAATCATGGCTTTGGTATCGTGCAGCTTGCCGTCAGGGCCCCACATCTTGCCGGAGTCACGAATGACCACGGGCATGGATGCATCAACAATGATATCATTCGGCACGTGAAGATTGGTTATGCCCTTGTCGGAATCAACCATCGCCAGCGCGGGACGGGCAGCATAGACCGCCTTGATGTCGGCTTCAATTGCCGCTCTCTCGGGTTCAGGAAGTTTCTGGATTTTTGCATAAAGATCACCCAAGCCGTTGTTCACATTTACGCCAAGCTCTTTAATAATGGCGGCATGTTTTTC
>CAIPKT010000059.1 GCA_903865705.1 uncultured Chlorobiaceae bacterium | reverse complement strand
ACGACGGTCGTTGAACCCGCCTGCCGGCTCTCCGGTTCTCCACCGAGTCTGCCGATAAGCATTACTTTATTAAGTCCTCTTGCCATAGATAGTTGGATGGTTTGTTAAAAAAGAACTTTCGGGAATGCATTTCCCCCGCATGAGCAAGATATAATTATAGCGTTTATACTACAAGAAGCCCGGCGTCAATGACCGGGCCTTCCTGGCAAAGCAGGATGGTACGGAGGCCTCCGCTGGGACTCTTGACTTCGACGCTGCACCCGTAGCAGATTCCAATGCCGCAACCCATCACCGATTCAAGCGAGACGTCGCAGGCCACCTGGTTTGCCCGGGCGAATCGGGCAACTGCTTTCAGCATCGGGTTGGGCCCGCAGGCAAAAACTTTTAGCGTGCCCTCTTTTTGGAGAGCGGGCAGGGTGGCGCCGAGCAGTTCGACCACGTTACCCCTGAATCCTTCGGAGCCGTCATCTGTCGCATACCGGCAATTTGAAAGCCCTGGAGCGATCAGATCCTCTTTTGATTGGCCACCGATCAGGTTGATTACCTTTTTGCCTTTTGCGGCAAGCGTTTTTTCAAGAAAAAGCATAGGAGCGGTACCGATTCCTCCTGAAACAAGAACAGCGGTGTCGAACTCCTTGTTTGAAATATCGAAACTGGTGCCGAGCGGGCCGAGCACCAGCACCGTGGAGCCTGTTGGCGAATCGCAGAGCAGCGAAGTGCCGTGCCCGATGGATTTAACCATGATGTCCAGGAGTGATCCCCGTACGTTGTGTATGGAAAATGGCCTTCTGAGAAGTGGCAATGAGGCGTCGCTTACTTTGATGTTTACAAAGTTTCCGGGTTTTGCCGTAGCGGCAATTGCGGGGCAATCGAGGGTGATGATACTCACCGAAGTGCTGATGCGGCGGGTCTCGACGATGGTTGCCCGGATATCGACGATAGACTTTGTTTCAGGCATAACGGGGCTTTTTTCCAAAAATTGGTGACGGTGACGCTCTTGACTTTAGGGGTAATTAAGTGAGCGGAACTCTCATTTGCAAGCTGTTCTTTTGAGATGAAAAAGTTTAAAATTTTATACCATGCATTAACTGTGTATGTTGAATCTTTTGTAGTGTCAGCCCAAAGTGATATCTTTGGCTTTTCAGATTTCAGATATTTCCCTCAGCGTCCAATAAAATCCAATGTCCGGTTCATGCGTATTTTAACTTTTACAGGGAAAGGCGGGGTAGGTAAAACTAGCGTATCTGCTGCTACGGCTGTGCGTTTGTCGCAACTTGGTTACCGTACACTTGTCCTTTCGACCGATCCCGCACATAGTCTCTCGGATTCGTTTAACCTCCCTCTTGGCGCCGAGCCGACAAAGATCAAGGAAAACCTGCACGCTATTGAAGTCAATCCTTATGTCGATCTGAAGCAGAACTGGCATGCTGTACAGAAGTACTACACAAAGGTTTTTATGGCTCAGGGAATTTCGGGAGTCATGGCTGATGAGATGACTATCCTCCCCGGCATGGAAGAACTTTTCTCGCTGTTGAGAATCAAACGGTATAAAGCATCAGGACTTTATGATGTTCTAGTTCTCGATACCGCCCCGACAGGCGAAACCCTGCGGCTCCTTTCCCTTCCCGATACCCTCGCATGGGGTATGAAGGCGATCAAAAATGTCAATAAATATCTCATAAAGCCGCTCGGCAAGCCACTTTCGAGAATGTCGGATAAAATCGCGTTTTTTATTCCTCCTGCAGATGCTGTTGAGTCGGTTGACCAGGTTTTTGATGAGCTCGAAGATATTCGCGAAATTCTGACGGATAACCAGAAATCGACGGTTCGCCTGGTGATGAATGCAGAAAAGATGTCGATCAAGGAGACCATGCGCGCCTTGACTTATTTGAACCTTTATGGCTTCAAGGTGGATATGGTGCTTGTCAACAAGTTGCTTGACACCAAAGAGGACAGTGGCTATCTGGAAAATTGGAAAGCTATTCAGCAGAGATACCTTGGTGAAATCGAAGAGGGCTTTTCTCCTCTTCCTGTTACCAAGCTCAGAATGTATGAAAATGAGATTGTCGGTCTCCAGTCACTTGAGCAGTTCGCCAAAGATATGTATGGCGACACCGATCCGTCCGATATGATGTATGATGAACCGCCGATAAAGTTTGTCCGTAACGGCGATGTCTATGAGGTACAGTTGAAGCTGATGTTTGCCAATCCGGTTGATATCGATGTATGGGTGACCGGTGATGAGCTTTATGTGCAGATCGGCAATCAGCGTAAAATTATCACGCTTCCTATCAGCTTGACCGGGCTTGAACCCGGGGACGCTGTCTTCAAGGATAAATGGCTTCATATTCCTTTTGACCTTAATTGCCAAGAGCAAAGCCGCCAGCAAAAAGAGCAAAAAGCGTATCATAGGGGATAATACACCACGAAGAGTATTTGTTTAGATCGATATTTATGTTTAGTTTCTTTCATAGTAGTTTTGTGTTCATAAATCATAATCGGGGTTCCGCTTAAGCGGACTCATTTCCAGGGAGAAATATATATGTCGGAATCGTACCAGAAACTGCGTAAAGATTTTAAGGAACTTGATTTTATTGATCGCCTTACGTTCCTTGCTGAAAGTGTCCTTTTGACTGGTCAGAGTGCTGTTGTCGGCAGTTTGAATCTTGCTGGCAATGTTTTTGATACGGTAGTCGGTACGGTTGGTGCCGTTGTTGATGCAACAGGTATTGGCAATCTGCTTGGCAGTACCGGCGGCGTTGTTGGTGAGACTCTTGACCGTGTTGCCATTACCGTTAAGGATGCATCCAGAACAGCCAGTGAGTTGTATGCCGGCGCTGTGGAAACTGTTGAAAATGCCACAGGAAATGCGGCTACGGCAGTTGGTGATGCAGGAGTGTCTGCTTCAGAAGTCGTCAAGAATTTTGCCGGTTCTTTTCAGAAGGGTCCAATAAGAAGATAGTATGATCGGTTTTTTTGATCTTGTTTTGCCTCGATGAAGGGAAATGAAATCTTTTATTTGTGTTTTTGTGTTTATTACTATTAAATTAGAACAAGAAATTTCTTTTTAATTTTACGAATTTTCCAACAATTAATTTCCTAGGAGGAATTATGAATAATGGTGGTGGCGTTTTTACCGACATCCTGGCAGCAGCAGGACGCATTTTTGAAGTGATGGTTGAAGGCCATTGGGAAACTGTAGGTTTGTTGTTTGATTCAGTTGGTAAAGGTATCATCAGAATCAACCGTAATGCTTATAGCAACGTTAATGGTGGCGGTTCAAGCCTTCGTGGTTCATCACCTGAAGCTTCTGGTTATGCTGTTCCTTCAAAAGCTATTGAATCAAAGTTTGCAGAGTAAGCAACCTTAGAGTTACGCTCTTTTGTTCAGGCAGTGAAAAGGTTAAAGCTTTCACTGCCTTTTTTGTTTTATGAAAGATGGAACTCACTCTTGAGTGTTGTCAGGGGATTTCTGTTTATTATAAAATTTTCATAGATTTAGGGTCAGCGAGCTAATAAGTATCAAGTGAACAGGTATGGTGTAATGGCTAATTTGTCTTTATATGTTTCGGCGCAGACCGAACAGGGTGATGTGTTGGAGTTTTTTCAGAAAGGACTCATGAGTGCCGGTGAGCATCCGATTGCATTTTTTGAGGGGGTGTTTTATGAATCACATCAGGAGCGTGTAGGTAATATTGCTTTTCAGGATTATCTGATCTATACCGACAAGGCTGTTTACTTCTGGGCAAGGGGCTCGAACAAGGACTACCTCGACCGCTTTAATCTTGGTTCTGTCACGGTGAACAGTCGCAATAAGGATAATGATTTTGCGACGCTTAATTTTAAGGTACGCCGTGAGGAGAAGGATCCTGTTTATGTGATTTTTGATATGGTTGAACTGATTGAAGCTGAATTGATCATCAAGCTTCATACGGTTATGGAATCAATTATTGAAGAACGGCTTGGCCTTGATTTCCGCAAAAATATTCCTGACGATATTTCTCTTCTTATTCTCCGGGATGCAAGAAGTATTTGTGTGCCTCGGCCAATCTCTATTCGTGCTGATTTTTCTGATCCCGTACAGCGGGAGAGCCCTATTGGTTATGGTCAGGATTTGCTTGAGCAATACAAAGCCTCCATCGGTTACCCTTCGGATGAAAGGGGGCAGCAAGGTGTTCCTATGCCAGGAACCGCGCCGGGCGATGAGTTTAACGCTGAGGGTTTTGGTCCGGCTGATATTATCAAGGGATTTGAGCAGATGCTCCCCATCGATCCGGCTGCATTGAAAAAATTTGCCGGTTCAATCAAGGAGATGATCGGAGACGCTCCGTACAAGCTTCGCGACCAGGTCAAAAGTGATCTGCAGCATGTTCCCGGCATGCTTACCGCGCTTAATGAATTGATTAACACGATAGCAGATAATCCCCAGGCTGAACGTTTTGTTATCAATATCGTTAAAACGGCCGTCAAAAATGATGGGGTAATCGGGTCGGTCAGCAAGCTTTTACGGCTTTCCTCCAATTCTGGCGATTCCACGAAGAGGAGGCCACAGCGTTCCTCGTCAAAAATGGATAATGCCGGGTCAGAAGATGAGCATTCACAGGTTCCGTCACGCGATGACTCTGTTGATAATGACCCTGTGTACAGAAAAAAAAGTATTCAGATAAAAAGCGATGATGATGCGACTCCCAATGATGATTGTTTCAGCAGCGATTCTTTTGCAAGTGAGCTGAAAAATACGATTTCTGCGGCCTCCCAGCCATCAAAATCGAGCCTGGATGACCTTGAAGGTGATGCAGCTCCGAAGCGAAAAAGTATTACTATCAAATCTCTTGACGAAGACATTCCTCCAATCGTGAAAGACATGATGGGCACGGATGACTTTAGTGGGAAGGGAGAAGGAGTTATCAGTAAAAAAATCAGGATTACGGCCGTTTCAGACGATGTTACTTCGGCTGAGAAGCACTTTACGGCGTCACCGGATGATGATGTTGATGCCGCTCCCTTGTCGGGCAAGGAGCCCGGGTAGCGAAGGAGCAACTTATCGATAAAAAGCGTTTAGTCACGATTAAGTCCACTCAATAGTTTTATTATCAACATGAGAATTATTCTTTACTTGGGTAAAGGAGGGGTAGGGAAAACTACTGTTTCAGCATCATCTGCAACAGCAATTGCCCGAAGAGGACAAAGGGTTTTGATTATGAGTACCGATGTGGCCCATAGTCTTGCCGACGCATTGAGTACGGAACTCTCTTCCACGCCGGTGGAAGTTGAAAAGAATCTCTTTGCCATGGAGGTGAATGTTCTTGCGGAAATCAGGGAAAACTGGACGGAGCTTTATTCCTATTTTTCTTCGATTTTGATGCATGACGGTGCCAATGAGGTAGTTGCTGAAGAGCTTGCCATCATGCCGGGTATGGAGGAGATGATCAGTCTTCGCTATATCTGGAAAGCTGCCAAGTCAGGTGATTATGATGTTGTTGTTGTTGATGCTGCTCCAACCGGGGAGACCATGCGTTTGCTCGGAATGCCTGAATCTTATGGCTGGTATGCCGATAAGATTGGTGGATGGCACTCGAAAGCCATTGGCTTTGCAGCTCCGCTCCTCAACAAGTTCATGCCGAAGAAAAATATCTTCAAGCTTATGCCGGAGGTGAATTCGCACATGAAAGAGCTTCACGCCATGCTTCAGGATAAATCCATAACTACCTTCAGGGTTGTTCTTAATCCTGAAAACATGGTTATCAAGGAGGCTTTGCGTGTTCAGACCTACCTCAATTTGTTTGGCTACAAGCTTGATGCAGCCATCGTCAACAAGATTCTTCCTGAAAGCTCAACAGACAGCTACCTGCAGTGCCTTATCGATATCCAGAGCAAATACCTCAAGGTGATTGAAAACTGCTTCTACCCGGTGCCGATTTTCAGGGTTAAACAGTCCACTGCAGAGATCATCAATACCGAAAGGCTTTACGCCCTGAGTCAGGAGATGTTTGGTGAATGTAATCCCGCTGATGTCCTCTACACTGATGACAAGACCCAGATGCTGGAGAAAATCAACGGGAAATATGTTCTCAGCCTTTACCTGCCAAACGTTGAGGTGAAGAAGCTTAGTGTGAATATCAAGGGCGATGAGCTCTTGGTGGATATCAATAACTTCCGCAAAAGCATTATTCTGCCCAATGTTCTTGTTGGCCGGAAGACCGAAGGTGCTGATTTTGCTGGAGGGAACTTGAATATTACCTTTGCCAACTGAGCTGTTTGCAGTGGCTTTTGCGGGATAATTTTCCAGTTTTATAAAACGGAGAGCTTTTTTAGAAAAGGCTCTCCGTTTTTATTTAATCCGGATGCTCTCTTTAATTTTTATCAGTACCGAACGGTCACTGCAACATTTGAGCAGTTGCAGAATGCTTTGCTGCATTGCGGGGTGCATGGGATTGGCAATGTCGAGCAGGGGGATAAGGACGAATTTCCTTGAATGCAGTTCAGGGTGCGGAATCGAAAGTGTTTCGGTCAGGATAATCGTGTCGTCATAGAGGAGAATGTCGAGGTCGATAACCCGTGGGCTCCAGCGAGGGTAGGCATCCGGCCGTCCAAGTTCCTGTTCAATGGCTTTGCACTGCCGGCGCAACTCTTCGGGCGCAAGCGACGTTTCGAGCAGAACCACTCCATTATAGAAACGGTTTTGTTCACACTCGCCGACCGGTTCAGTCATATAGATTGATGATACTGCGCAAACTGATGTTCCGTCAAGCCGCGCAAGCAGATCAACCGCTTCCTGCAAGTGGTGGAGGCGGTCTCCGATATTGGATCCTATCCCGATAAAAACGTTGTGAATCGGCATGATTTCAGTGACGGGCTATGGTATAGTCGGCTTCGGCATAATCACAGATGCCGTCAACCGGCGGGTTGCGTTTGCGAACCTTGATGGCGACTTTCTGGATAACGGGAAAATCCTTGAGGATATCGTTGGCTATCTCATAGGCGACGGCCTCAATGAGAAAGAATTTTCGGAGGGTCAGTACTGACCGTATTTTTTTGTACACTGCACCATAATCGACGGTTTTCGTGATGTCGTCGTGTTGTGCGGCGTCGGTGAAGTCGAAAGAGAGCTCAGCATCGACTTCATATTTTGCGCCAACGGTATGCTCTTCCTTAAGTACGCCGTGGTGCGCATAGAAAACAATATTTACCAACCGAACGCAAGAGTGTGCGCAGTGTGTCATAGATATTATGATGTTATGAAATAGTCAGATATCGGCTTTAAAAGCTAACAGCGACTGGTGTTCAGCGCTTGACTCTTTTTTCGTATTTGTTGCCGAAAATCTTGCATTCGGGCAGGCAAAACCACAAAAGCATATCCGCGCTACCGTCGTGCAGGACTTTAAAACTTCCTGAATCAAAAACAACTTCAACAATAACGCCATCCCACTTCAGCAGATCCCCTTCGTAAATCTCATGACCGTCTTTGTCATTCAGTCCGGTAAACTGCAACCATTCAGAGCGTTGCCTGAACTTGAGAAAATCGACATCCCGTCTATTCACGGTAGAGAATTTCCAGATATCCTCAAGCGAAGTTACGTCCTGAAATAATGCTTTAAATCTGATATTATTGATATCCATGACGATCACATAAAAAAGCCCCGAAACCGGGCAGTGCTTCGAGATTATTTCATAAGCTGATATCTGCCCACATCGCTTAACAAATAATATAACAAATCTCTATCTCCTTCTCCTACAAGCCATACAATCACTTTTGCAAACAGAATTTGCTGTTCATTTACCTGCGGCAATGCCGGCTACCTGTTTTGATGTGGCAAATAAATGATATTTTTTGTGCTGAGTAATGGCAAATTCACTACCTTAGGTGCGGCAACGCGATTTTATTAATGTATTCCGGAGTGGAAATGATGATGAACAAGTTTGGTAATGATTTTTATCAGGAGTGTCGTACAAAGGCCATGATGCTTGCTCTTGAGGAAGATTCTTACACGGGAGATATAACCACTCTTGCTACAATCGATCCTTTTCAGGCTGGCAGCGCTGTCATCAAGGCCAAAGAGGATGGTGTTCTGGGAGGCGTTGACGTGGCCTTGCAGCTCTTTGCCGCCTGTGACCCTCAACTTTCCGTTGTGCCGCTTCGACGTGATGGCCAGTCGGTTCGGTGTGGAGAGATTATTCTTGAAGTTACGGGAAAGCTTGCTCCCCTGCTCACGGGAGAACGTACGGTTCTGAATTTCATGCAACGCATGTCGGGGATTGCAACCAAAACAAGGGCCTATGTTGAGTTGGTGAGCCATACGGGCACTAAAATTCTTGATACCCGGAAAACTGCCCCTGGCCTGCGCTATTTCGACAAGGAGGCTGTCAGGATTGGCGGGGGTCAAAACCACCGTTTCGGCCTGTTCGACATGATTCTCATCAAAGACAATCATATTGACGCTTCCGGTGGTATTGCCAAGGCAATTCAGCGTGCCCGGAACTATCGCGAACAGCAAGAACGTGTGGTTCAGATCGAAGCGGAGGTGCGCTCAATGGAAGAGTTGCGGGAGGCTCTTGAATTTCAGCCGGATATTATTCTTCTCGATAACTTTACGCCAGATATGTTGCGCCAGGCAGTCGGCTATGTCAGAAGTCGCAGCAGCAGTGTTCTTCTGGAATCGTCGGGCAATATCGGCATGCACAACGTGCAGCAAGTTGCTGAAACCGGCGTTGATTTTATCTCGATCGGAGAGCTGACGCACAGCGTCAAGGCACTTGATCTTTCAATGACAATAGTTCTTGTCTGAAGGGGGGTGAGAATATGGAAATTGGAGTGGATATTGTCGATCTCGACCGGATCGAAAAAGTATACAGCCGGTACGGGGTGAAGTTTCTTCAGCGCTTTCTTTCCGAAGAGGAAATTGAAATTTGCCTGCATAAACCACAGGTGATCGCCAGTATTGCCGGCCGGTTTGCTGCAAAAGAGGCTGTTGTTAAGGCTCTTGGAACCGGCTTTTCCGATGGTGTGCACTGGAAAAGCTTTGCAATACTCAATGATGAACGGGGCCGTCCGTTTGTGCGCCCAGCCGCAGCGCTCTCATTCCCTGCCGACTGCGTCATTAAAATCTCCATTGCCCACGACCGCCATTCCGCTGTTGCAACGGCGCTTATCGACGGGCTATAAGGTCAGGAAAACGGTCACAAAAAAAGCAGGAGTCCCGTTACAGAACTCCTGCCTTTGATATCGTGATATTCTTCGAAAATCAGCCCTCGCGAGTCGGAAGCGGTTTTTCTTCTTCAGTGATGGTTACTTTCGATTTGATAACGTTATAGATCTTTTCTTTGAGGATGGTATCGGTGATGTAATCCCGGAACTCTGCTGAAAGATAGGTTTTCAGAATCTCCTCGGCATTCATGGTTTCGCTTTTTTCGGCCTCTTTTTCAGCGTAAGCCTTAATATCCTCATCCGATACTGAAAGAGTTGCATCTTCAGCTATTTTTTGGCTGATCAGCAGCCATTGGGCATGCTTTTCGGCGTTCGGCCTCATGGCAACCCGGAACTGCTCTTCGTCAAATGCTTTCGGGAAGCTGCCGCCCATCTGGCGTTTGGCATTTTCAACCAGCATTTTCGAGAAAGAGGCAATCATGGAGTTCGGCGCAGGAACCGGATTTTCCTCAATGAGTTTTGCGGAAATGGATTCGAGGAGCTCTTCATCGGTTTTGAGCGTAAAGTGCTGTTCGATCTGGATCCTGACATCTGCCTTGAAATCGGTCACTGATTCAAATCGCTCTCCCGAAATCTCTTTGACCAGCTCATCGGTCAGTTCAGGCAGTTCAAGCCGCTTGACTTCGCTGATGACAACACGGAAATGAGAAGCTGGTTCGGAGCCTTTTTCCTCATTTTCAACATCGACGCTCTCACCGGCTTTTTTTCCTGTAAGTGCCAGACGAAAAGGATTGTCTTTGGGAAGGTATTCGAGGGTGAAGTGATGGTTTTCGGTTTTCTGATCTTCTTCGGGTTCACCGGCATCATCAAGCTTGAACACATCGCCGATTACCGTATCGGTTGAAACAGCAGCGTCATCGATGCTGACCAGGTTGCCGTGTCCTTTCAGAATAAGGCCGATTTCTCGCTCAATATCTTCATCGGTAACGACATAGCGGTTTTGTACAAAGGTATATTCGCTGAAATCCTTGACTTCGAATTCAGGATGGATTTCGTAGGAGAGGCGGATTTTCAGTTCTTCGGGCTCAAAAGTGAAGTCGATGATCTGTGCACGGCTTGCCGGCTTGATATTTTCGGCTTCAGCGATCTCACCGAAATATTTTGCGGCCATTTTTTCGGCTATGGTTGCTTCAATAGAGGGCCCTGCCAGTTTTTTAATCAAGCTTGCAGGTGCATGTCCTTTTCTGAATCCCTTGATCTGAATGTTTCTCTTTGCCTCTTCGAGTTCCTGGGTATATTCGGCACCGAATTCTTCACCGGAAAGAATAATTTCCAGTTCCTGTTCGGTTTCGCTGACGTTCTTGATATTCTTTTGCAAGGCTCTCTTTGGTTAATTTGTAATGGTGAAAAATTAAAAGTTAAGAAGATACGAATTAATCTTCTGTTTTAAAACAGGGCTTTGCCCCCCATCAGCTTACTTGCCCGGTTTATAGACCAGCGTTGAGTAAGGTGCATCATGAAGCATCAGCTTGGCGGCTTCGGCAATATCCACCAGCCTGACAGCCTCAATGGCAGCCGTTTTCTCTTCCGGCTCAATATACCTTCCGAAATAAGAGAGGTCAGAAGCCGTCTGTGACATTCTGCGTGTCATTTTTTCCATGCCCATGATATGCGAGCCAAGAAGTTTGGTTTTCGCCGCCTGTACCTCCTCAGGGTCGGGATGTTTCAGTGCATCGCTCTGGAGCAGTTCCTTGATGAGTTCAAGGGTCACCTTTGTTTTGTTGCTGTCGGTTCCGGCATAGATGTTCAATGCGGTCAGATCGTCATAAAAAGTGACCGATGAATAGACGTTATAAGCCAGTCCCCGTTTCTCCCGAAGTTCCAGATTAAGCAGGGAGCTCATGCCGTTGCCAAGCATGGAGTTGAGCACCATCAAGCTGTAAAAGAGCGGATCGTGCCGGGCTATGGCGGTGCCGATGACAATCTGTGCCTGACAGACCCTTTTTTTTAGCGTAAGGGTAAAGGGGGTGTAATCTTCAGCCAGAAAAGGCTGCCGGATATACTGGCTGCCGGAAGGCTCTCTGAGCTTGTCGAGAAATCGTTCGCCAAGCCGCATAATCTCGTCGTGATGCACCATGCCGGTAGCCGTGACCAGCATCTTTTGCGGAATATAGTGCTGCCGCATAAAGTTTTTCAGGTTGTCATCACTGAGTGCTTCAACGCTTTTTTCAGTACCAAGGATTGGCGTGCCAAGAGGGTGACGGGGAAATGAGCGCAGATCAAACTCCTCGAAAATAAGCTCTTCAGGGGTGTCGTTCACACTGCTTATCTCCTCAATGACCACCTCTTTTTCTTTTTCAATCTCTTCAGGGGGAAAAACCGGGTCGCAGACCAGATCAGAGAGAAGGTCAAAAGAGGGTTCGAGGTGTTCGGGCAGGCAGCGCAGGTAGATGCAGGTCTGCTCCTTGGTAGTATATGCATCGAGGTAGCCGCCGTGTTTTTCGATGTTTCTGGCGATGTCTATGTAGGAACGGCGTTTGGTGCCTTTAAAAAGCGCGTGTTCAATAAAATGAGCCAGACCCGGAGCGTCACCGGGGTCATCGCGTGAACCGGCATCAATCTGAATGCCAAGCGTAACGCTTTTGACCGACGCAACCGCATCGGTGATAATCCTCAATCCGTTCGCCAAAACACCTTGCTGAACTGAATCTTCCGCAAAAGGAGGTGGCTGAAGGCGGGAACGATCTTTCTTCATTACTGAATAATTTACTGAAAATCATGGTTT
>CAIPKT010000058.1 GCA_903865705.1 uncultured Chlorobiaceae bacterium | reverse complement strand
TGGTGTTTTGCCTTCATGGGCAACAGAGCAGTTAGCAAACGCTTCCGAACAACAGTTAGAAGCGTGGGGTGAAGCCATCCTCACCGCTCCAACGCTCGAAGCGGTTTTTAACTGACCAGCAACGCGAGAAGCTCTATCAGGACTAACTGGCCCAAAAAATCCCCCATCTTTCCTGTAGCCGGTCGCCCCTGCTCGAGTCCGAAGGCATTATGCAGCCCGAGGCCCGAACCTTAGCCCTAAACATCCTCAACTACCAACGCAACCACCGGCGCCAACGCCAACGCCAATGCTATCTCGCCTTCAGAGCATCATCCCCAACCCAAACCCCTTCCTCACATAGGGGCACGGCATGCCGTGCCCCTACCGATGCCTGAAAAACGCGCCACCTTCCAACTCTTCACCCACTGCAAAGCCCTAAAAAAATAACCACCTAAAACCCCCGCCAGCCTTACACCCAGTCACATTTCTCCACCGCCGGGAGACCAGGGTAATACCCTGAACACTTGCCCTTTTATGTTTTGTTTTGTATTCTTGATTGGTTGTTTCCTCTCTTTTCGGACTATCGCGTTGACCCTATAAACTCTTGAATTTTACTGAACTTCAAAAAAGCATTGCAGCAGGCGAATCTGTGACGTTGGAACTCAAAAAGTCAACAGCAGAAAAAGAACGTGCCTGTCGCACTTTGTGTGCTCTGGCGAATGGCCAAGGTGGGCTGGTGGCGTTTGGTGTAACTCCATCTGGAAAAGTGGTAGGCCAAAAGGTGACCGATCGAACCCTGGAAGAGCTGGCACAGGAGTTTCAGGGTTTCGATCCACCACTGTGCCTGCAAATTCAGCGTATACCACTTTCCGAAGGGGATGAGCGAGGATTGGAAGTTCTGGGAAATGCAGCCCGCCGTCGGCTGCAGTGAGGAAGATCTCGATATCGATGAAATTTTTGTCACCCTCGAAGAATCCATTCGACGCGGGCGTAGCGTTGACCCCGGTACCCGCGAACCCTTGGCAGTATTGCGTGGCTTGGGTCTGCTTGTGAATGGTGAACAACTGTCACGAGCAGCCGTTGCCTTGTTTTGCAAAGATGAAGTGGCTTTACCAGAATTTCCGCAATTTAATCTCCGTGTCGCCCGCTTCAAAGGCACCAGTCGGGACGAGTTTCTCGACAACCGGCAATATACCGGCAATGCTTTTGCACTCATGCGTCGGGCCGAAAGGTTCTTGATTGATTGGCTTCCGGTTGCCAGCAAGATCGTATCGGGCCAAATGGCGCGTATCGACACACCTGCACTTCCTACCGAAGCTGTACGTGAAGCACTTGCTAACGCGTTTATCCATCGTGATTATACCAGTGCTGCTGGTTCTGTTGCGGTTGCCTTGTACGACGACCGACTGGAAGTTATCTCCCCAGGTGAACTTCATTTTGGATTGACCCCCGAAATACTTTATCAGCCTCACGAATCAAAACCCTGGAATCCATGGATTGCCAAGGTGTTTTACCGTCGTGGGCTGATCGAAACCTGGGGGCGGGGCACGCTCAGAATTGCCAGTTTAATGCAGTCGGCTGGCTTGCCAGTGCCTACGTTGCATGAAAATTCTGGCAGCGTGGTAATGACTTTTAAACTGCCAGAGCCGCGCGGTGGAGTAAATGTCGGAGCAAATGTCGGAGCAAATGTCGGAGCAAATGTCGGAGCAAATGTCGGAGCAAATGTCGGAGTAAATGTCGGAGTAAATGTCGGAGTAAATGCTCTATTCCCATACATTCAGGCTAATCCTGGTCATAGGGCAGTCGAAATGGCAGCATCTTTCAAGGTAACACAGAGGACCATAGAACGCTGGCTTAAACAACTGCGAGAAGAAGGCAGGGTAGAGTTCGTAGGCTCACCAAAAACCGGTGGCTACTATCCAAAACAGTAATAGAGAATAAACACCCAACAATAATTGGTGTGGCGCCGATTTTTACCAGAGTCGCATTGAGCCTTGCTCTCTGCTGTAAATTCTATCTCACCTCTTCCGGAATTTTGCAGACAGTGTCTGCAAAATCTGAAAGCAGGCAGAATGAGTTCCAAAAGATTGGTCAGACACTGCCTGACCAATCTTTCAGTGCGCAAAGTGGACTACAAGAGATTCAACAGGCACTGTCTGTTACATCTTTTGATGCCACTTTCAATGCTCCAAAATTGGTTCAGGAACTCTCCAAAACATTGGTTGGCAAATTCTCCCTTGGGTGGTCGCACTATGTTACTCTGCTGACCATCTGATCAAAAACCCCTTCGTGCTTGAGTTTCTGGATCTGGAAGAGAAGAACGCTTATTCGGAACATGCACTTGAAACGGCCATTATCGACCACCTCGAACACTTCCTGCTTGAACTGGGCAAAGGGTTTCTCTTTGAGGCTCGTCAAAAACGGTTCACCTTCGATAACGACCACTTCTATGTCGATCTGGTTTTTTACAATCGGCTCTTGCGCTGCTATGTGCTTATTGACCTCAAGCGCGACAAGTTGACTCATCAGGATCTTGGGCAGATGCAGATGTATGTCAACTATTTTGACCGCCTACCATCGGCATCCTGTTGTGCCATCGTAAGCATGATGCACTGGTTGAGCTGACTCTCCCAAAGGATTCAAACATTTTTGCCTCAAAGTATCAGCTCTATCTACCGTCAAAAGAAGAGCTAAAAAAACAAATGGAAGAAGCTGCAGGTATTGAGCATCATGAAAATCCCAATCAGGATGAACCTAAAGATGTCTGATAGATTGTGAAATACTCCCCAAAATAGGACAGCATGTTAAGATTTGAAAAAACTTGTGCGGCAATCCCAATACCCAGGAGCAATCC
>CAIPKT010000057.1 GCA_903865705.1 uncultured Chlorobiaceae bacterium | reverse complement strand
CCGGTGGGCAATGATAATGGAGGTACGCTCACTCATCAACCGGGCAGTTGCGGCATCAATCAGCAATT
This sequence comes from uncultured Chlorobiaceae bacterium, assembly GCA_903865705.1. Lineage (GTDB taxonomy): Bacteria > Bacteroidota > Chlorobiia > Chlorobiales > Chlorobiaceae > Chlorobium. The sequence goes on along the minus strand of CAIPKT010000057.1, from coordinate 36,881 downwards.
CAGTTTCAGTATCAACTGAACTGGTAGCTTCATCAAGCACCAGTATTTCCGGATTGTAGAGGAGCGCCCGGACGAAGGCGATCAACTGTTTCTGGCCGGAAGAGAGTCCGGTACCGTTTTCGAGCACCCTGTACTCATATCCGCCGGCGAGCTGATCAATAAAACGGTCAGCTCCGACAATCCGGGCAGCTTGTTTTATTTCTTCATCAGAGACGTCAGGATTGCCGAAAGCAAGGTTTTCACGGATGGTGCCTGAAAAGAGAAAGACATCCTGCATGACCACACCGATTAGTGATCTTACCGAGTTTTCTGCTATCTCCGGCAGTTCAATACCATCAATCGACACCGACCCTTTTGCAAAGGGGTAGAGGCGCGATAAAATATTGATAAGGGTTGTATTGCCGCTTCCTGTTGCGCCGACAATGGCAATTTTTTCTCCACGGCGGATGGTAAAGGAGACATCTTTCAGTATCCAGTTTTCACCTTCATAGGCAAACCAGACGTTCTTGAACTCAATCTTTTCTTTGAAGGTCTCAATCAGTTGTTTCCCTGAAGGATCTTCGATGCCTTCGTGTTCGTCGAGCAGGCGGATAATGCGGTCTGAGCTGGCAATGGCGGTCTGAATAACGTTGAACCGGTCGGAAAGATGCTGCAAGGGACGGAAAAAAAGCCAGATATACTGGACAAACGAGACGACCACTCCTATCGAGAGCTCAGCCTTGAGCAGGCGGACGGCGCTGTACCAGATAACCAGGCCGGCAGCGGCAGAGCTCAATGTCTCAATCAGCGGATAGTAAATAGAGAAATAGAAGACCGTCCGGATATTGGCATCCCGGTGATCAGCATTGATGACGGCATATTTCCCCGCTTCTCGCTCTTCACGGTTAAAAAGCTGCACAATGCTCATGCCGGTGAGATGTTCCTGAAAAAAGGTGTTCAGGCGGGCAAGATGGGTAAGCACATCCTGGAAGGCAATCCTCACCTTGTTTTTGAAGAGTATGGTTGCATAGACCATCAGGGGCAGAATGCTCAAGACGATAAGGGTCAGTTTCCAGTCGATCCATGCCATCAGCACAACAATGAAAATGAGCTGCAGAAGGTCGCCAAGAATAGTGATGATGCCGCTCGAAAGCATTTCGTTCAGTGATTCAACATCACTGGTTGTACGGGTGATCAGCCGCCCGATGGGGTTTCGGTCATAAAACCTTGCAGGGAGTTTCTGCAGGTGACGGAAAATATCCATTCGGATGTCGTACACGGCTTTCTGGCCGATAATCTGGGTCATCCATGTTGTGATATATTGCTTGATACCGTCAAGCAATATGGCACCTGCAAGCAAAATACTGATCATGGTCAGCCCCTTGAGATTGCCTTGGGCGATATAGTCGTCAATGGCAATTTTGGTCAGCCAGGGGCGCAACGGACCAAGAAAAGAGCCCGCGATGGTGATGGCTATAGCCGCGGCAACAAGCTTGCTGTATGGCTTGATATACGAAAACAGGCGAGAGACGATGTAGCGGTCAACCGAACGTTTTTGCCCTTTTTGCAGGGTTTCATCCTGCTGCGGGCGAAAGCTTTTTTTTGTCGAATCGCTACTCATGGGCCTCAATTCCCGCGACTCTTTTCTCAATTTCATGCTTCAGCTCATTTGCCAGCTCTTCGGCCCGGGCTTTTGATGGTGCTTCAGAGTAGATTCTTATAATAGGCTCCGTATTGGAAGGCCGCAGGTGCACCCAACTGTCGGCAAAATCAAGTTTCAGCCCGTCAGCCCGGTTTGCTTCGGCGGTGTGGTAGTGGCTGGCAATATCGGTAAAAAGCTTTTCAAGTGAAGTCCGGTCAGCCTTGCCAAGCTCAATTTTATGTTTCGACATAAAGTAGTCAGGGAAGTGACGGCGGAACTGCGAGAGCGAACCGCCCCCGTTTTCGGTACGCCAGAGGGTGAAAGCCTGAACGATAAGCGCAATGCCAATCAGCGCATCCCGGCCGTAATGCAGTTCAGGAAGGATGACCCCTCCGTTTCCTTCACCGCCAATAACAGCATGCACCTCTTTCATCAATTCGCTGACGTTGGCTTCACCAATTTTAGCGCTGTAACAGGCTACACCGTATTTAGCCGCAATATCGCGCAAGGCACGGCTGCTCGAAAGATTGTTGGCTACCGGTCCGCATTTATGCTGGAGGTAAAAATCAGCGCAGGCAACCAGCGTGTACTCTTCTCCGAAGAGCGAGCCATCTTCACACAGAAGGGCAAGACGATCGACATCAGGATCAACAATCAGGGCAAAATCGCAGCAGCTCTCTTTAACCGCAGCGATGGTTCCCCAAAGATTTTCTTCTATTGGTTCAGGGTTCCGTGGAAAGAGGCCGGTGCTCCCACAGGCAACTTCGACAATGCTCTTGATGCCGAGCTGCCGGCAAAGCTCGGGAACAATTGAGGAACCAGCCCCTTCCACACAGTCAACCAGTACCCGGAACTGCTCTTTTTCAATGGCTGCGGGATCAATACAGGGGAGCTGCAGCACTTGCTGAATGTGCAGGGCGTCGTACCGGTCATTTTCGGAGAGCGTGCCGATTTGGTCCCAGCGTGCGCTCACAAACTGCTCGTTGTCGGCAATGGCAAGCAGTTCATCAACGTCTCCGGCAGTCAAAAACTCCCCCCGGTGGTCAAGCATTTTCAGCGCATTCCATGCAACCGGGTTATGTGAGGCAGTAATGATAAGTCCTCCGTCGGCATGTTCCGCCGGAACAGCAATTTCAACGGTCGGAGTTGTGGCAATACCAAGGTCAATAACATCGCATCCGCAAAGCAGCAACGTATTGCTCACCAGATCCCCGATAGCCTTGCCCGTTGGTCGGGTATCCCGGCCGATGACAATCTTTGGTCGTTGTTCGGTGCTGTTTCCCTCACTTTTTCCTTTTTTCAAAATAATGAAAGAGGCAAAAGCCATGGCAAATGCGGTAAGGTTTTTCGGGGTCAGGCTTTCGCCGACAATTCCCCGTATCCCTGAAATGCTGATCATAAGACTCATAAGACTCTGCGATAACAATGGTTGAAATTTCGGGCAATATAAGCAAAAGAGGGTTGAGTTTTACGTGTTGCGAGGTAGTGAATGCTGAGTTTTAAGAGAAATATGGCAGGCAGGAGGAAGTTGGGCGGTCAGTAAGGGGTGTAAGAAAATTCTTTTGATTTTTGCTTGTTTCTTCTATATTATATGCCTTTTGTTATTCAACAATATATTTATCCTAACAGCTCCTTATATGCCTTTACACAAATCGGCTGAAAAAAGATTGCGGCAGTCAGAAAGAAAAAATGCCAGGAACAGAGCACGGAAAAAAGAGCTGAAAGTTCTTGTCAAGACCATGCAGAAACTGATTGATACCAGCGCTGACAAGGCAGTAGTCGAAGTCGCCTACCGCTCAGCGATACAGAAAATTGATCGCCTCGGGGTAAAAACTTACATCCATACCAACAAGGCATCCCGCAAGAAGTCACAGTTGACACGTCTGTTAAACAGTTACGTGAAGGCCGACTAAGACGCAGAACGTTGCCGGTACGGCCAGTAGTGATCTTCATTGTCTGACATCCGGCCTGAAAAAGCTGAAACTAAAATAGTTATCAGGTACTTTTAAGGCCGGGTTTCCATACCCTCAAACATGTTTGCATATTTTCGCGGCAAGTTGGCTTCAGTCTTGCCAGAAGAGGCGGTTATCGAGGTTTCCGGTATTGCGTACCAGCTTCTGATTTCCGCAACCACGCATCGTCAGTTACCCGAACAGGGTAGCGAAGTCCTCCTTTTTTCACATCTTGTTGTCAGGGAAGATCTTCTGCAGCTTTATGGCTTTTCAAGCCAGGAAGAGCGCCAATTGTTCCGGCTGCTTTTGCTTACTTCAGGCGTTGGCCCAAAACTTGCCCTTGCGCTGCTTTCAGGACTACAGGCTCAGGATATTTATGAAGCTATTCTGTCCGATGCTCCCGAACGGCTTTACGGTATCACCGGAGTAGGAAAAAAAACAGCGGCAAGGATTATTCTTGAGCTGCGGGATAAAATTCTGAAGCTCTCTCCTGTTGCCGGAATTGCCTCACCGGCCCGACTTTCGTCAACCCGGTTGCAGGACGATGCCGTCAATGCTCTTTTAACCCTTGGGTTTTCCAGGATTGCTGTTCAGAAAGCTGTTGCAGCTATTCTCCATCAAACCCCGGAGCTTACGGTTGAAGAGGTGATCAAGGCGGCTCTTGTCGCAATCCATAACAGTTAGCAAATAACGCGGTGACCTATCAGGACGCTCTCGATTTTCTTTACCCTCTACACCGGTTTGGCATAAAGCCCGGTCTTGATCGTATTAGCTCCCTGCTTGCTCTTCTGGGTTCACCGCACCAGCGTTTGGGGCTGGTTGTCCATATTGCCGGTACCAACGGAAAGGGAAGTGTTGCGGCATCACTTGCTTCGATATTCCAGACCTCCGGCAAAAAAACCGCGCTCTATACCTCTCCGCATCTGGTTGATTTTACCGAGCGTATTCGCATCGACGGTCGCCCGATTCCGCGCGAGAAAGTTGCTCATTATTGTTCCTTGCTGAAGGACGACCTTATTGATAACCATTTCACCTTCTTTGAAGCGACAACAGCCATTGCATTTGCCTGGTTTGCCGATGAAGGAGTAGATGTTTCCATTCTGGAGACCGGTCTGGGCGGTCGGCTCGATGCAACCAATGTTGTGCAGTCCGATTATGCGGTGATTACCACGATCGGCCTTGACCATACCGATTGGCTGGGCGAAACAATTTCTCTCATTGCCGCTGAAAAAGCAGCCATTATTAAAAAAGGGAGCAGGGTATTCACGGCGGTCTCTCAGCCTGAAGCGCTTTATCCTGTCCGGCAGATGGCGGAATCATGTCGCGCACCGCTGTTTGTTGCAGGAATTGATTCCCTCTGCACGGTCACTTTAGCTGCTCCGGGCAACCTTGAGCTTGAGCTCACGACCCCTTCGCGGCATTATCCCGCATTGAAGGCCCCGCTTACCGGATCGTTTCATGCCGCGAATATCTCTCTTGCCGTTATGGTTGCCGAAGATGCAGGCATTGCTGCCGAACATATCGCATCCGGGCTTGAGCGGTTATTGCAGACCGGATACCGCGCAAGGCTTGAGCGGATTGGATCCCGTCCCACCATACTTCTTGACGTGTCGCATAATCCTGACGGCATGCGTGAAACCGTCAATGCTCTTGAGGCCTTTCGCTGTAACTTCAATAGAGTGCATATTCTTTTCGGTCTGGCCTCGGACAAGGATGCCAGAGCCATTGTTCGCGAACTTCTGCGCCTTAACGGCTCATTTGTTCCAGTCAATATTCCCTCAGAGCGAAGTGTTTCAGCCGAAGCACTCTCTGCGATGTGCCGGGAAGAGGGAGCCGCAGCGACCGGGTTTACAACCGGGAACGAAGGGCTTGCTTACCTGCGAGCAAAAGCTGATGCTGATGATTTGATTCTGGTGACCGGCTCGTTTTATCTTGCAGGCGAAATTCTTGCAAGCGTTACGTGATTTATACTTCATTTTGATAGAACACTTTTTTATCGATTATTTTTTTTATATTTGATCAAAGCTACTGAAATCTTCATCTATGAACAGGGAATACATCCCGTTCCATAATTCCTTACCGTGCTTATCCCTTTTTCAATTATAGAGAGTTTTCCCCTGTGATATTCTTGTGTCCAGCATTCCCGCTCCATGATGAAGCGATAATGGTAATTTCAAGGTAATGAACCCGCTTATTGGCCATTCGGCCGGAACTTCTTTACAGGGGGAAGTGCTTTCCTTCCTGATTTCTCTTGCTTTTTTAAATTAACAAGCGTTGAACACCATCAAAATGTCGAACAATTCGGTTTTTAAAGGTCTGGACATCAATATGCTCCAGAAAAAAAAGGTTTCTGAACTGCATGTTTTTGCTAAAGAGCTTGGGGTAATGGCTGCCGGCCTGCGAAAGGAAGAGCTGATTTTCAAGATTATTGAAGCGCAGTCACAGAAGAATACCGATTCTGAAAGCGGCAATGTTATGGTCAACACCGGTGTTCTGCAGGTCATACCGGAAGGTTACGGCTTTTTACGCTCCGCTAATTACAACTACCTCTCCTCCCCCGACGATATTTATGTGTCCCCGTCGCAGATCAAGCGCTTCAACATGAGAACAGGCGATACCGTCTCCGGGCAGGTTCGGGCGCCGAAAGAGGGGGAGCGCTTTTTTGCCTTGCTGAAGATCAACACCATCGACGGCAACGATCCGGAAATTACCAGAGAAAGACCCTACTTCGAAAATCTCACTCCTCTTTTTCCTCATGATCGCCTCAAGCTTGAGACCAAGCAGTCGGAAGTATGTGGCCGGATTATGGATATTTTTACTCCCATCGGCAAAGGACAGCGAGGCTTGATTGTGGCGCAGCCGAAAACCGGTAAAACCATGCTGCTCCAGATGATTGCCAATGCGATCATCAAAAACCATCCTGAGGTTTACCTTATTGTGCTGCTTATTGATGAACGCCCTGAAGAGGTGACCGACATGGCCCGGAGCGTGCCGGCAGAAGTGGTGAGCTCAACCTTTGATGAAGATCCTGAACGTCACGTTCTTGTGGCCGACATGGTGCTTGAAAAGGCAAAACGACTGGTGGAGGTTGGCCGTGATGTGGTGGTGCTGCTCGATTCCATTACCAGGCTTGCAAGGGCGCATAATACCATCATCCCTCATTCAGGAAAAATTCTGTCGGGCGGTATCGATGCCAATGCGCTTACCAAGCCGAAACGGTTTTTCGGAGCGGCCCGCAATATTGAGGAGGGCGGCAGCCTTACCATTATTGCCACTGCGCTGATCGATACCGGTTCACGCATGGATGACGTTATTTTTGAAGAGTTCAAGGGTACCGGCAATATGGAGCTTCTGCTTGATCGGCGGCTGTCTGAGCGCCGTATCTTCCCCTCCATCGATATTCTTCGCTCCAGCACCCGTAAAGAAGAGCTGCTCTTTACACAGGAAGAGCTTTCAAGGACCTGGTTGCTCCGCAAGTACCTTGCCGACAAGAATCCTATCGAGTGCATGGAGTTTATGCGCGAAAAAATGATGGATACCAAAGACAACAAGGACTTTTTCAAGTACATGAATGCCTGACAAACCCTGTCGGAAAGCTTAAAATGGAAGCTATATTTCAGAAAAACAGTAATATATATTTGCACTTCTGAAAAATGTTCCTATATTATCTGCCTTTAAAACAAGAGGAAAGACACTTACTATATGCCCTGCGGAAAAAAGAGAAAACGTCATAAAATGGCGGTACACAAGCGTAAAAAAATGCGCCGCAAGAACCGTCACAAGAAGCGCCAGAGATACCAGAATAAGTAAGTTCCGGTACTCTTCCGTACCTTCGTTATAGGTTGAGAATATAGCTCAGTCGGTAGAGCATCTGCCTTTTAAGCAGAGGGTCGAAGGTTCGAGTCCTTCTATTCTCACGGATGTTAATCGCGTCCTGTAAGCCCGAGTGGTGAAATTGGTAGACACACTATCTTGAGGGGGTAGCGCCGAAAGGTGTAGGAGTTCGAATCTCCTCTCGGGCACTTGTTTATACCCCGGAAAAGCCGCTTTCACGCGGCTTTTTTGATGAAACAAGCTTTTCTGACCTTCAGTTCACAACACGCTATGCATATTGCCGTCTGCCTCTGTCAGGTGCCCGATACAGCATCCGTTATCGGCTTTGTTGAGGACACCATAGACCTTTCACGAGTCAATGAGGTGATGAATCCCTTCGATGAGTATGCCCTCGAAGAGGCCGTGCGTCTCAAAGAGCGTTTTGAGGGAAGCGTTGTGACCATGTTCTCGGTTTCCTCTTCTTCTGCAAAAGAGATGCTTCGCAAAGGCCTTGCCCTGGGTGGAGACCGCGCTGTGCTGGTAAGCGCCCGGGAGCTCCCGGATCCCTTTCAGACAGCCATGCTTCTCAGCCGTGCGATTACCGGGTTTTATGAAGGTGCTCTTCCCGACCTTGTTTTCTGCGGCAAACACTCGACCGACTTTCAGAGCGCCCAGGTACCCATGATGCTCGCCGAACTGCTTGGTATCTCTTCAGTCAGTGCCGTCATCAAGTTGCATGCATCTGCCGAAGGCATCGAGGTTGAACGTGAAATTGAGGGAGGCATTGAATATATCAGCGTGCACTATCCGGTACTCTTCAGTGTTGAAAAAGGGCTGAATGTACCACGGAAAACCACCATCAAAGCAGTCATGGAAGCCCGTAAAAAACCGATTGACGTCTTGCCGGTCACCATCAGCGAAAGCCCTTTTGTCACCATCACCGGCATGAAGCCACTCGTCAGAAAAAAAACATGCCGGTTTGTGACGGATCCGTCCGAACTGGTCAGGCTGCTCAGTCATGAACACGCTCTATTCTGAACCCATCGGCAAAAGAGGAAACCATACAACAATGACAAAATGGCTGGTATTTCTGGAACAGCGGGAAGGTATTGTCAAACAATCCTCCATTGATGCCTGGAACCGTGTTCAGGAGCTTGCCGCCTTGCTGCCCGGCACCGTTGTATATGGTCTGCTTCCCGGTCCGGCAAGCATAGGGCAACTCGAAGGCCGCCTTGCCGGAAAGGGAGTTATTTATCAAGCTGGTGAAGAAAGGCTCCGACTCTATAATCCGCAGCACTATATGAGGCTTGTGGCCGATACCCTGACTAAGGAGGACGCCAGCACCCTCTTTTTTGCCGATACGGCGCTCAGCCGCGATCTTGCTCCACGGCTTTCGGTTCGTCTCCAGGCTTCGCTGCTCTCGGGATGCCCGACCCTCGACGATACATGGCCTGATGATGGCGGCTGCCGGCGACCGGTCTATTCCGGTTCGGTCATCGCCTCGTTTCTACCCCTGCGTCCTCTGCGGATCTATACCACCTCTTCACGCCCAACTCACTCCGCGGCCCCATTCGATGCCTCTTCCGGAGCCCATATTGCATTTGTAGCCCTTGAACCCTATGCAATTACCGGTGAAGCTCTTTTTCCGCTGGTGCGCCAGCTTGCCATGCACAAAGGCACTACGGATGTGGCCGAAGCCGGCATTGTTATAGCCGGAGGACGAGGCATGGGTGGCCAAGAAGGTTTTGCACTGCTTGAAGAGCTTGCCCGCACCCTCGGAGGGGCTGTAGGAGCGAGCCGTCCGGTCGTTGATGAAGGATGGCGCCCCCATGCCGAACAGATCGGCCAGACCGGCAAAACCGTGGCTCCTTTACTCTACATTGCCTGCGCCATATCAGGCTCCCCTCAGCATCTTGCCGGCATGGGGTCAGCCGGCACGGTCGTTGCCATCAACCGGGACCCGCATGCCCCGATTTTCGATGTTGCCGATTACGGCATAGTCGGCGACGTGCATATTGTCCTGCCTAAACTGCTCGAAGCATTGCAAGAATTTTTGCAGAAGAAATGATTAACTGTACTTTAGTGTTAAGAGGGTCACGATACGTTGATTTTTTTATTCTGCCGTAACTATCAATCTTTTTTTTGAACCAATGCGTAAACTTCAGGTAGATATTCTCGGACTTTCGACAAGCCCCCATACCAATGGAGCCTATGCCCTTATTCTTTACGAGCTCGAGGGAAAACGGAAACTTCCAATTATTATCGGCGGCTTCGAGGCACAGGCCATTGCCCTCAAACTTGAAAACATAAAGCCGCCCCGCCCCTTCACCCACGACCTGTTCAAAAATATTGCCGATGCCTTTCATCTGCGAGTCAATGAAATTATTATTGATGAACTGCACAACGAGACCTTTTATGCCAAGGTTGTCTGTGAAATGAATGGCGAAGTGCATGAAATTGATGCACGCCCCAGCGATGCCATTGCCATTGCCGTGCGTTTTAACGCGCCGCTCTATGTGACCGAAGAAATCATGAACGAGGCAGGTATCAAAGAAGAGCAAAAAGAAGAAGGCGAAGAGGAGAGCCCGCTTGAGCCAGAAGAGCTGCCCGCCGGCCTGCTTCGTACCGACGCCCTGCTCGAAGAGCTGCAATCAGAACTCAATGATGCCATCAACAACGAAAACTACGAAGAAGCCGCCCGGCTGCGCGATGAAATAACGCGCCTTAAACGCAGCTCATGAGCCGCTGCAGGGTAACCCCGGTATCCTCCAGTCTAAGACCGCAACGCACAAGAGCCCCGCTATGCAGGGCTCTTGTGCTATGAATCAGCAATAAATCAAAAAACACTTGCTTCAGAAGTCAACTCTCAAACCAAGCAAGACGCTGTGGCTTGAAACGTTGGTGTTGTAGGTGTAATTGCTTTGAGCTGCTGCACCCGCGCCTTCTGAAAAGGTGAAGTCCGTTGTGGCGAAGTAGCGGTAGCGGAGATCAAGCTTGACGTTATCGGCAATCGGTGCAGCAAAGCCAGCACCAACCTGCCAGGCAAGCGTGGTTTCATGGCCAGTGTAGCCAGGATCAATATTAGCTACATCATTCTCATCAAGAAAGGAAACCTGCGCAACACCGACACCGCCAGTTGCGTAGAGTTCAACCTTGCTTCCGAGGTCGAAATCGTAGTAGCCGTTAGCCATGAGCGAAAGCACGGAAACGTCGCCCTTCATGTCATAAGGGGATGCGGGACTGTCACCTCGGGGAGTAACATCGACAATCCCGTTCGTAGATTCACTCCCGGTTTTCAGGTTGTTCCGCTGATAGCCGACTTCCCCTTCAAAGCGATAACTACCGTAATCGCAACCGATAGCACCCAAAAGGTTAACGCCTGAGCCGAGATCATAATCAATGCTGTAGTTAACACTGGCATCCTGATAGACCTGGTCAAGCTTCATGTTCTGCATCCATGAAATGCCGCCCAAACCACTAACATAATGTGTTGCAGCTTGAGCCGGTGCGCTTGCCATGCCAGCCACGGCCAAAACAGCAATAAGTGAAAGAGTTTTTTTCATTGTTTTCTCCAGAGGATTTGACTTGTTTCTTGCAAATCGAAAAAAAATAATATTAACTCATATTCAAACTTACGTAAATCAATTGTATATCACGTGTGATTCGAAGGAAAAAATTGTTGCTGACGACACGGGCTGTACTATTTTTTATCTTTTTTCCGGCGCAGAGGTTGAGGGTAACCTGGTTGCCAATAAAAAAAAGCCCCGCAATGCAGGGCTTTTATGATAGTTGAATAAGGGTTTGCTCAGAAATCAACTCTCAAACCAAGCAGAACACTGTGACTGGAGATATTGGTGTTTCCGGTCTGCATAGTTACAAAATCAAATCCATCCCCAGTAAGTGTGAAGTCCGTTGTGGCGAAGTAGCGGTAGCGGAGGTCAAGCTTGACATTGTCGGCAATCGGTGCGGCAATACCTGCGCCAACCTGCCAGGCAAGCGTGGTTTCATGGCCATTGTAACCGGGATCATTGTTAGGTGTCCAAGTCACACTGGACCAACTACCGGTAATATTGACATCGTGGTAGGAGATCTGGGCAACACCGACACCGGCCGTTGCGTAGAGTTCAACCTTGCTTCCAAGGTCGAAATCGTAGTAGCCATTGCCCATGAGCGAGGCCACAGAAACATCACCCCTGACAGGATAGCTTGAGCCAACCCGAGGATTTACGTATGGACTGGGGTCTATTGCTACATCATCAATAAAATCAACTGCCGACTTGAAATCATTTGTCTGGTAGCCAGCTTCAGCTTCAAAACGATAACTGCCGTAATCACAACCGATGGCAGCAGTTGCAGTAAATCCTGTACCTAAATCATAATCGGTGCTAATGTTTCCGCTGGTAGCCTGATAGAGCTCGTCAAGATTCATGTTCTGCATCCATGAAACACCGCCAAAGCCGCTGACGTATTGGGTTGCGGCCTGTACCGGCGTTGCTGCGACACCGGCAGCCATTAAAACAGAAAGAAGTGAAAGAGTCTTTTTCATTGTTTCCTCCCTATGGATTTACTTGTTGTCCGTTCAAGTCAAAAAAGATTATAAGCATTACAATTTCAAATTGACGTAAATATTATGTATCTCAAAAGTGTCACTGAAAAAAATGGAGGATTCTGATGGCTTGGATATCCTCAAGAAGCCAATACATTCAGCATGAGATACGTTTTCAATCCTTATCGTTCGGTAACAAAATCCTCTTAACTCCCTTATTTGAGACCGCATGAATTCGAACGCCAGTGCTCAATCTTCTTCGCTTTCCGCGCTTGAGCTGACAGGCAAGCCATATGCCTTTCAGGGATACGTCCATGGTTTCCATCAGCCAACGCTGCGTTACAAGCTGCATCTCGAAATTGTAAATCCGCCCAATCTTCCTGAAATTGATGCCTTTTTTTTGAAAGAGTTGGGCGTGCCCTGTGATTTTGTTCTGCCTGATGAAAATGATCCAGTCCTGATGCGCCTTTTGCAGTGGCCTTCAGCTCTTCTCAATCAGGCAAATCATCCGGTTTTTGAGCCAGCTCGTATCCTGAAGACCGAGGGTAAAAATCCAAATCACTATCTTATTTTTCAGCCCTGCATGGATCATGGAGCTGCATTAGCGGCAGTTGTTTTTGTCATACGGCTCTTGAAATTGGCTTTTCAGGAAAGGTTTGTTGATGGTCTCAAGGAGGTCAAAGAATCGTTCAGCAGCTTCCAGCAAACTCTTGCTTTTACTGAATTGCAAGGCTTGAACCAGAAATTTATTTTGAAAGCAGCCTCTGAACTGGGTATCCAATGGTTTCACTTAACGGGTAATGTTTTCCAGTTGGGGGTTGGCCGTAACGCTCGCTGGCTTGACAGCACTTTTACTGATACAACACCGGTCATTTCTACGAAGCTTGCTCGCCATAAACCATCCGCTGCTTATATCTTGCATATTTTGGGGTTACCAGTACCGGAACATTTTCTTGTCAGGAGTAAGGAGGAGGCCATTCGGCAGGCCGAAGTGTTGGGCTATCCCGTTGTCATAAAGCCTGCCGATCTGGATAACGGGAAGGGTGTCAGGACCAATCTGCAATCGGCCAAGTCCGTTGCCCGGGCATTTTTGGCTGCTGCAAAGTGTTCGCAACAGGTACTTGTTGAAAAGCATGTGACGGGGCGCGACTATCGGATTCTGGTAGCCAGTGGTGAAGTATTTGGCGCCTATGAACGGGTGGTGGGAGGAGTCACAGGCAACGGCAGGGATGCCGTCACGACCCTGATTGAACGGCAGAATCAACAGCGAGAGACGGCGGAAGATGATCGCCGTCTTCTGCGTTCAATTGCCTTTGACGAAGAGGCAAAAGAGCTGTTAGCCGATCAAAATCTTGACGGCAATTCGATTCCGAAAGACGGTCAATGGGTCAGGCTCAGGGGAGCCTGTAATCGTTCGAGTGGCGGCGTGCTCATACCCGTACCGTTGCTCCAGGTGCACCCCGACAATCTCGCACTGGCAATGCGCGCGGCAAAAGCTCTGCGACTGGATGTTGCCGGCATTGACCTGCTTATTCCGGATATTGAACGCTCCTGCCTCGATACTGGCGCCTGGATTTGTGAGGTCAATGCCAGGCCCGGGATGATAAACACCTTGCAAAAGACCATGCTGGTCACCATGTTTAAGGGCGGTAACGGGAGAATCCCTGTTGTGATTATTGTGGAGGCCGAATGGAGCCTTGAAAACATCAGTTTTTCAATACAGCGGGAATGCCTCGCAAGAGGAATCAACGCCGGTCTTGTCAGTGGCAAGGAGGTGTGGATCGGTGAGCACTGTGTCAATAAAACCTGTTCCGGTGCTTTCGATGGTGCAAGGATGCTCTCCCTAGACAGCACCGTCGATGCCATGATTCTGCACGTTACGGATAATCAGGTGATGAGGACTGGGTGGCCTGTGGAGTGGTGTGATGTTCTGCTGGTTGGCAGAGAACAGACGGAAAACCGTAACCCATCCTATTCTCCCCTTGAGTGGCTCTCTTTTGCTGAAAAACTTTGCCCGCAACTTATCATCATGGAAGATGGTGATAAGGAAGTGCCCTGCTGGGCGGGGAATGAAGAAAGAACGGCAACGGTCATGACGGTGGTCGATGGGCTGAGCAAAAAAAAGAGCCCCGCATTGCAGGGCTCCATGTAAGGCTTGACCAAGAGAGGTAATCCCTTAGAAGTCGACTCTCAAACCAAGCAGAACGCTGTGGCTGGAGAGGTTTGTGTTGAGTGAATTGGTACCGAAATAATTACCATGTGACCCCATGTCAGCAACGGTGAAGTCCGTTGTTGCGAAGTAGCGGTAACGGAGATCAAGTTTGACGTTATCTGCAATCGGTGCGGCAATACCTGCGCCAACCTGCCAGGCAAGTGTGGTTTCGTGACCGTTGAACCCGGGATCATTATTGGGAGATAACGTATATCCACTTTGTCCATTTGTTGTCCAACTACCGGTATCATTGACATCATGGCAGGAGACTTGGGCGACGCCGACACCGGCTGTTGCGTAGAGTTCAACCTTGCTGCCAAGGTCGACGTCGTAGTAGCCGTTGCCCATGAGCGTGAGTGCGGAAACGTCGCCCCTCATCGGATAACTGGCAGATAAGGTCCCAATAGCATCTGAAGGATAAGTCTCAGCATCACCATTAATATAGTCAATCGCCGACTTGACATTGTTTGTCTGGTAGCCAACCTCAGCCTCAAAGCGATAGCTGCCGTAATCACAGCCAATAGCTCCGGTCAGAGCCAAACCTGAACCCAAGTCAGTAGAAGAATCTTCTCCACGAGCATCCTGAATATAGGTCTCTGAGGCATCCATATTCTGCATCCACGAAACACCGCCAAATCCGCTGACGTAATGTGTTGCTGCCTGTGCCGATGTACTCGACATGCCTGCAACGGCTAAAGCTGTAAGCAATAAAAGAGATTTTTTCATTGTTTCCTCCCTATGGATTTACTTGTTGTCAGTTCAAGTCAAAAAAGATTACAAGCTTTATAATTTTAAGTTAACGTAATTAATTTGTATCTCAAAAAGTGTCACTGGAAAAAATGGAGGATTCTGATTGTTTGGATATCCTCAAGAAGCCAATACATTCAGCATGAGATACGTTTTCAATCCTTGTCGTTCGGTAACGGGAGAATCCCTGTTGTGATTATTGTGGAGGCCGAATGGAGCGCGGAAAATATCAGTTTTTCAATAAGGCGGGAACGCATCGCAAGAGGAATCAACGCCGGTCTTGTCAGTGGCAAGGAGGTCTGGACAGTTAAGGAGTGCGTCAATAAAACCTGTTCCGGTGCATTCGATGGCGCGAGGATGCTCTCGCTGGACAGTACGGTCGACGCCATGATTCTGCACGTTACGGATAATCAGGTGATGAGAAACGGGTGGCCTGTGGAGTGGTGTGATGTTCTGCTGGTTGGCAGAGAACAGACGGAACACCGTAACTCATCCTATTCTCCCCTTGAGTAGCTATCTTTTGCTGAAACACTTTGCCCGCAGCTTATCATCATGGAAGATGCTGATCCGGAAGTGTATAACCATGTGCGCGTCGTCGGCGGTGCTTCGTTGTTCAACAGTCAAAAACTGCTCAGCGTGCCCTGCTGGACAAGGAATGAAGAAAGAACGGCAACGGTCATGAAGGTGGTCAACGTGGTTGGCGGGTAAAAAAAGAGCCCCGCATTGCAGGGCTCCATGTAAGGCTTGACCAAAAGAACTTATCTCTTAGAAATCAACTCTCAAACCGAGCAGGACGCTGTGGCTGGAGAGGTTGGTGTTCCGTGAAATGGTGTTATTAGGGCTAGGCATCTCCTCCCCCATGTCAGCAACGGTGAAGTCCGTTGTTGCGAAGTAGCGGTAACGGAGATCCAGCTTGACGTTGTCGGCTATCGGAGCGGCAATACCAGCGCCAACCTGCCAGGCAAGGGTTGTTTCGTGTGCGTTGAATCCGGGATCATTATTCGCACCAAATATATAAGTACCAGAAAGTTCTCCTGATCCTGCAGTCCAACTACCGGTATCATTGACATCATGGAAGGAGACCTGAGCGACACCGACACCGGCAGTTACGTAAAGTTCAACCTTGCTGCCAAGGTCGACATCGTAGTAGCCGTTGCCCATGAGCGTGAGTGCGGAAACGTCGCCCCTCATCGGATAACTGGCAGATAAGGTACCAATAGCATCTGAAGGGTAATTATCAGCAACACCATCAGTATAGTCAATCGCCGACTTGAAATCATTTGTCTGGTAACCGACCTCAGCCTCAAGACGGTAGCTGCCGTAATCACAACCGATGGCACCGGTTACAGTAAAGCCTGTACCTAAGTCATAATTTGCGGTATGATCTCCTGAGCCCGGATCAGAAATATAGGTGTCTGATGCATCCATATTCTGCATCCACGAAACACCGCCAAATCCGCTGACGTAATGTGTTGCTGCCTGTGCCGATGTACTCGACATGCCAGCAACGGCTAAAGCTGTAAGCAATAAAAGAGATTTTTTCATTGTTTCCCCCATAGTTTTTGTTTGAATAAAGGCATCAAAAAAAACACTGCCCACACAATTTCTTGTGTGTTATGGAGGAAAATTAAGTGATTCCTACGGATTATACAACTGTTTTGGCGTAATAAAAGGCTTTCGCTTAAACATAACTTGTTTTTTTATGGTCTTTTTTCAGGGCTTAGTCGGCGGCCGAGCCGAAGCTGAACATAAAGCTCCATCCCTGCTTTGTCTTTAAAGGAATGCTTTCAACGGCATCGAATCCGTAGCCGTAATCAAGTCCGATCTGGCCGATAATGGGTAGATAGAGCCGCAGCCCAAGGCCGGCTGATTTTTTCAGCTTCGAAAAATCGACGGCCTGTGCGTTTTCCCAGAGGCCACCTGCTTCAGCAAAAACCAGTCCATAAATACTGATTGATGGTGAAAGGGTAAAGGGGTAGCGCAGTTCTGATGTGAACTTCGAGTAGATGGTTCCGTTATAGAGGCCTGAGTCTCCATGCGTTGAACCGAGGCTCCGGTCGTCATAGCCTCTCAGCGGTATGGTGGGCAACGAAGACATGCCCGTGCCGCCCATGTAGAAGTACTCGGTGTAAGGGATGTAGTCACTCTTCGAGAAGGTCGAGAGATAGCCGTGCTGCATCGCCACATTCCAGATGACGTCTTTGGTTATCGGGAAGTAAAAGCTTGAGCTTTCGGTGAATTTATAGAAATCGACCGTGCCGGGCAGTGGTCCGCCGGCAAGCTCTGCCGTGATCCAGTTTTTGCTGCCTCTTCGCGGATAGAGTGGGCTGTCGATGCTGTTTCGGCTAAGCGTTTGTGTTATTGAAAATTCGTCAGCCTTGGTTGGGGCGTTTATGTCGTTATAAACAGGACTCAAAAGGCCTCCTTCGCTGTGAATGTATTTCAGCTTCCAGTTGACGGAGCTGTAATCGTCCGGCCAGGTGAGGCGCCTTCCGATGGAGAGCGTGGTGCCGTATTGGTCAATATTTGTGGCGTTGTTAACGTCATTGGTATCGAAGTAGTAAGACCGGTGGGTTTTGAATGCCGAAAAGCCCACCGCCGTCGGACCGCCGAATGCCCATGGTTCGGTAAAGGAGAGGCTGAGCGTGTTGTAGTTGTAGCTTCCGAACTGCCATTGCAAACCAAGCTGTTGCCCGTCGCCGTGTGGCAGTGGTTTGTAGGCCTCGCGGTTGAAAATATCCTGCAACGAGAAGTTGCTGAAGGTGACTCCGAGCGCACCGGTAACGCCGCTGCCGCTGTAGCCTACCGAAGCGTTGAAGGTATCGGTCTGTTTTTCGGTGACATTGTAGGTCATGTCAACGGTGTTATTATCCTGATTCGGCTGAATATCAGGCGTAATCTGCTGCGGATCGAAGTAGTTGAGCATGCTCAATTCGCGGATGCTGCGGACAACGTTTTTGCGGCTGAACATGTCGCCAGGAATGGTGTACAGCTCACGGCGGATCACATGATCTTTTGTCTTTGTATTGCCTTTGATCAGGATGGTGTTGAACTGGAACTGTTCGCCCTCGTTCATGGTGATAACCAGATCGACCTGATCGGGTTTGATGATCAGCTCTTCAATGTTAGTCTTGAAGGAGAGGTAGCCGCGATCGAGATAGAGTGAACTGACGTCGGAGTTATCTTGCGAAAAGTTCAGACGTTCCTGTATCAGTTTCGGGCTATAGAGATCACCTTGCTTGATGCGGAAGGTACGGTCGAGAATTTCAGTTGTCGCAAAAGCCTTTGCATTGCCCGTCCAGGTGATGTTTCTGATATGGTATTTCAACCCTTCTTCCAGATAAATATCGAGAAAAAGTCCTTTTTTGTCCTCGGTATAGCTGATTGCATCACTCACGATACGTGCGTCGCGATAGCCGTTGTCGCGGTAAAACTCAACCAGCAGGTTTTTGTCTTCACCAAATTTTTCGTTATCAAGTTTTGGCGTGCCAAAGATTTTGCGCCACCATGAGTTTTGATTGGTCTCTTTGAAAACTCCTCTCAGCTTTTTCTGGCTGAAGGCGGTGTTGCCGTGAAAGGTGATTTTTTCAATCGAGACTTTAGGGCCTTCGGTTATCGAGAAAAGTGCCTTGACCTGATTTTTTCCGCTCTCCTCTAACTTGAATTTTGCTTCGGCTGTCAGGTAACCTTTTGCAGCATAAGACTTTTCAATTTTGTTGGCGGCGGTAAGCAGTTCCTGCGGGCTGATTTTTTTGCCGGTCACCAGGGCCGCCGTCTTCTTCAGATCTTCACTGTTGAGTTTGCTGTTGCCGGTAAAGGTTACCTGATCGAGCGCAGGCAGTTCGGTGACGGTGAATTTCAGCGCGATATTATTTTGTCCAAGATCGTTTTTTTCAACCGTGATATCGCTGAAAAGCTGCAGTTTCCAGAGGTATTGCAGCGCTCCCGAGAGTTCAGTTCCGGGGATGGTGATCTTGTCCATGACTTTAAGCGGGATACTGGCTGTCAATTCCTGTTCACTGAGTGATTGAAGACCGCTGAAAGAGATGGCCGTTACCGTGTAGAGCTCCTTTTTTGGAGCGTTATTTATGGACTGTTCTTGAGCACCGGGCTGTTTGACGGGCAAACTTTTTGCTTCAACGGTTTTTCCTGCTGCATTGAGTGCCAAAGCAAGCAGAACCAGAGTTATCAGTTTTCGCGTTTGTTTCATGAAATTTAGGGGAATCAATCTGATTAAAGCTTTCTTGTAGAGATATTTGTTTTCTCAATTTGTTCACTTGTCTGTCCAAACCTCCGTTCCCTGTTCTGAAATTCCCGTAAGGCTTCATAAAGTTGTGTACGGTGAAAGTCGGGCCAGTAGGTGTTGGTGACGTAGATTTCGGAATATGCGCATTGCCAGAGCATAAAGTTGCTTATTCGGAATTCTCCACTGGTGCGGATAAGCAGGTCGGGGTCAGGTATGGAACCGGTGGAGAGGTATGACGCCACCAGTTGCTCATCAATAGATTTTGCCTTGATCAGCCCTGCCTCGACATCCAGGGCAATTGCCCTGCAGGCCTGCGTCAAATCCCATTGACCGCTATAACTGAGAGCAATGTTCAACATGAGTTTGCTGTTGTTTTTGGTCAGTTCCATTGCTTTTATCAGGAGGGCCCGCACCTTTTCCGGCAAAAGATCCATCTCTCCGATAACATTGAGACGGATGTTGTTGTCGTGCAGTTTACGGGTTTCACGTCCAAGAACCTTAATAAGAAGCTGCATCAGCGCAGAGATCTCTTGCTCCGGGCGTTTCCAGTTTTCTGTTGAAAATGTAAAAAGGGTAAGATAATCAACGCCAAGCTGAGAGCAGGATTCCACAATATCCCTGACCGACTCTACCCCGGCAATATGCCCCTCGATTCTTGTTTTTCCTTTCAGTCTTGCCCATCGCCCATTTCCGTCCATAATAACGGCGATATGACGGGGGATTAGGCACGTTGCTTTCAGTTTAGCCTGAATGTTATTGTCTTCAGCATTACTTTTGTTGGAAAACCAGTGGGTTTTAGGTGCCGCTGAAATGTCCATTAGGTTGTTAAGTGCCATGAAATCCGGGGATCTGTCATTATTGCCTGGTGAGCAGTAATGTAATGGAATATATGAATAATCTTATCGAGACTAAATCTACCCTGAATTGAATAATATGGAGTTATTTCTTATTATACAAACTTTACACGGAACGGAGGCACTGCATCCTGACAGCTATTTTTCTCCAGAGAGGTAATATCGATGAGTTCCAGTAAACTTCCTTTTAAAATAATTCACAAAAGACGTGCAATCAAGTAGTTACGAAGATTTACGCTCCAAGCTTCTCTCCCGTTCGAT
This sequence comes from uncultured Chlorobiaceae bacterium, assembly GCA_903865705.1. Classification (GTDB taxonomy): domain Bacteria; phylum Bacteroidota; class Chlorobiia; order Chlorobiales; family Chlorobiaceae; genus Chlorobium. The sequence goes on along the minus strand of CAIPKT010000057.1, from coordinate 16,629 downwards.
CACCTGCGAAGCGGTCGTGCGTTCTTATCTGGAACGTATAGAAAGTCATCGCAGTGATAATATTTACATAACGGTATTCCACGAGTCTGCATTGGAACGGGCAAGAGCTCTCGACCGCAAACTCAGTGAAGGGGGGATCCCCGGAAAGCTGTTCGGTATGCCGATGGCAATAAAAGATAATATTGCCATTAAAGGGAGGCGACTGACCTGTGCCTCAAAAATTCTCGAAAATTATGAAAGTGTCTATGATGCCACGTCGGTGATTCGGCTTGAGCAGGAAGACGCTATATTTTTGGGTAAAACCAACATGGATGAGTTTGCCATGGGCAGCTCAAATGAAAATTCTGCTTTTGGTAATGTTCCCAACCCGTTTGATAAAAATCGGGTTCCCGGCGGCAGTTCGGGTGGTTCGGCTGCGGCAGTTGCAAGCGGTCTTGCCCTTGTGGCTCTTGGCTCCGATACCGGAGGCTCCGTCCGGCAGCCGGCAGGGTTCTGCGATATTGTTGGCCTGAAACCAACCTATGGAAGAATTTCCCGTTACGGCCTGGTGGCCTTTGCCTCTTCTTTCGATCAAATTGGTGTGCTTGCACGCAACTGTGATGATGCGGCGCTGGTGCTTGGGGTTTTGGCTGGCAATGATGGACGCGATGCAACCTCTTCGTTGCATCCAGTGGCGGATTACGGTTCGGAAATGGCTACGGTATCGGTTGAGGGATTGAAGATCGGCGTGCCGAAAGAGTATTTTCCCGAAAGTCTTAACCCGGATGTTTCCCGAATGGTAAAGGGAAAGCTTGCGGAACTCCGTGATCAGGGGGCAGAGCTTGTTCCGATCACGCTTCCTGACAGTGAATATGCTATAGCGGCCTATTATATCCTTGTTACGGCTGAAGCGTCATCTAATCTTGCCCGTTTTGATGGTGCGAGGTATGGTTATCGCGCTGAAAATTCGGAAGATCTTGCGGCCATGTATGTGAATTCAAGGACTGAAGGGTTCGGCAGGGAGGTCAAGCGCCGGATTATGCTTGGTACTTATGTGCTTTCAGCTGGCTATTATGACACGTATTATAAAAAGGCCCAGCAGGTACGCCGGGTTTTTCAGGATCGCTATCGTGAAGCCCTGGAGGGTGTTGATGTCATAGCCGGCCCGACATCGCCTTTTCCTCCTTTTGGTATCGGTGATAAAACTGAAAATCCCCTTGAAATGTACCTGGCAGATGTCTTCACTGTCCCGGCAAGTATCGTCGGCATGCCTGCGGTTAGTGTTCCGCTTGGGTTCGACAGTCTGAACCTTCCGGTCGGGATGCATCTTATCTGTAACTTTTTTGAGGAGGGAAAGCTGCTTGGGATCGCCAGGCATATTCAGCGTTTTAGCTGAGCTTCGGTGGGGAGGGGATGAGTATATTGAGTTAATCATTAATTCTAATCAACACAATATTATGAGCGTATTGGTAGACAAGAATACCCGCCTGCTCGTGCAGGGGATAACCGGTGCGGAAGGTACTTTTCATACCTCCCAGATTCTTGAATATGGCACCAATGTGGTTGCCGGAGTCACTCCCGGAAAAGGTGATATCCTTTATCATGGCAACGAAAAAGACAAGTTTTGCCGTCCAGTGCCGGTTTTTAACACGGTACGTGAGGCTGTTGAAAAGGCGGAAGCCAATGCAACCGTGATTTTTGTTCCTGCTCCTTTTGCGGCCGATGCTATCATGGAGGCTGCTGATGCCGGGCTGAAAGTGATAATCTGCATTACTGAAGGCATTCCGGTCAACGATATGATGAAAGCTTTTGCCTTTGTCAAGCAGAAGGGAGCTGTTCTTATCGGGCCGAACTGCCCGGGCGTCATTACTCCAGGTGAGGCCAAGGTAGGTATCATGCCGGGCTTTATCCATAAAAAGGGGACAATTGGTGTTGTTTCACGGAGTGGAACCCTGACCTATGAAGCGGTACACCAGCTTACCCAGGTTGGTCTTGGTCAGTCAACCTGTATCGGTATTGGCGGTGATCCTATTATTGGCACCCAGTTTATCGATGCCGTCAAACTTTTTGCGGAGGATGATGAAACTGAAGGGTTGGTGATGATTGGTGAAATAGGCGGCAGCGCAGAAGAAGAGGCCGCAGCCTATATCCAGAAATATTTCAAAAAACCGGTTATCGGATTTATTGCCGGACGTACAGCACCTCCCGGCCGCAGGATGGGTCATGCAGGAGCTATTGTATCGGGCGGGAAAGGAACTGCCGAAGACAAGATAGCCGCGATGGAAGCTGCGGGCATTCATGTAGTCCAAAGCCCTGCCGATATCGGTGAAGCGATGCTGAAAGCGCTCGGTCGGTAAGAGGACTGAAAAAATGAACAAGTAAGATTGTTTAAGGCGCATGAAAATGCGCCTTTTTTAATCTGTGTCGGCAGTTGCATCGGTTACCTTAACCAGCTTTTCATGCATGAATCCACCGCCTGGCCAAGGTTTTTCCTACTCTTTTCACTTTTGCGCTCACGCTCTGCCAGCTTTCGTTAAGATTTTATTTACTGCGCCACGGAAACATGTAAGTGGCTCCTGTAAAATTCTTCTTAGGCTCTTCCATAGCATAGCCGGAATCCCCAAACCGCGTTTATTCAAAACTCCGGTCAAGGCGTGACGGGTGGCGAGTCCACGCATAATTTTATGGGTGGCGTTTGCATTGTACGGGAGGCAATGATACTGGCGGCGTAGCGAGCAGCATAAGAGGCGGCAAAGAAATCAGATCCTGCCGACCCTCTTTATGCGCGTGTTCGATAGCTTTCTCTTATGCAGGCAACTGCTGTTTCTTCAGCTTGCGTGCTCCTGCAAGGGCGGCAAGGCCTGTGCCCAGAAGCAGCATGGTGGCTGGCTCGGGGTTGGGGGAGGTTTTGTACGCGAAGTTGTCAATGCTAGTAGAATGGCTTGGATCGATAATAGTAATCGAAGAGAAGGGGTTGTCCGAACTAAATCCAACAAAACCGAGGGGCAGGCCTGAATAGTACAATGGGCCAGAGACATTATACTTTGTAAATGATTCGCCATTATTTAAGGCAATATCCATCATGCCTCCAGTACCCCAATAACCCCAGGCCCACGCAAGATCCATTCCGACAGATGAAACTTTCGATGCAAAGTTAATGACAAATGTCTGAGGAACATTGGGGTTGTATGGGTTGTATAGGAAATTGGAATTTTGTGGTGACCAAGCCGGAGATATAACCTCAAGCTGACCGTTTAATTGAGTAAAACTCACATCACCAACCGTTAGGTTTGCACCATAATCGGTTCCTCCAATCCACTCGTTCTTCTGCTGTGCCTCAAAATTTATAATCGGGGTGCTTCCTACTGCCGCATCGAATGCAGACCTATCGTTGTAGGTGGTGAGTGTGGCTTGAGCAACAACCGGCACCAACAACAGCATACCAACTGACAACCCGGTGAAGAGTCTCTTTTTCATAATTAGTTCTCCAAATAGTGATGGTTAATGATGCCCAGCGAGACCACCCCACCGAACATTACTGGTACTGATTTACCTACAGGGATTTGTACTACTCTTGTACGACGATATCAATCAGGGTTAGGATGACCTAATCTGGATGAAACTTAACACCTGGCGCTAAATATTTGTCAGCAAGCGCGATAATAATACATTGATAATACATCATTATGACGGTTCTGGAGTGCGGACTTCGCTTCTGTAGCATTGAGCCGCACTTTGCTTCAAGCATGCTCCCGCCCCGCACCGGCATGACGTAAGAAAGGGAGCCCTTGCGAACTGAACGATGAGGCTTCGCCCTAAAGTCGGTTGTGTTCTTCATGCTTGCTTCATCGATTCGTACCGATAAGAGACTTTTTTTGGTGTCGCTTCAGAAAACGGATTTTTTTTTGTTCGTGTGACCTTGTATTAGAGTTATGGTACATTATGAAACTGAGTGATAGATTACTTCACCAAGATCGGCATATACAAATTACTACTGACTACAGACCAATCCATGAACCACAACGGAAGCAACATAGAATCACGACTTTGGGCAGCGGCAGACGAACTTCGGGCTAACTCTAAGCTGAAATCTTCGGAATACTCGGTTCCAGTTCTTGGGCTGGTCTTTTTGCGATTTGCCGACCACAAGTTCCAGGTAGCAGCGAAAGAGCTTGAGGGATCAGGTGGGAACCGTCGCAGCATCGGCCCGGCGGACTACCAGGCTCAGGGTGTGCTCTTTCTGCCGGAGGAGGCTCGCTTTTCGACACTGATACAACTCCCTGAAAGTGTCAACATTGGTGCGGCAATCAACGAGGCCATGCGGGCCATTGAAGCGGAGAACCCGGATCTCAAGGATGTTTTGCCTAAAACCTACAACCGTTTTGAGAACTCCCTGCTTAAGGAGCTGCTCAAAACCATGAACTCTGTTCCTATGGACATTGAGGGGGATGCTTTTGGCAAGATTTATGAATACTTCCTTGGGCACTTTGCCATGAGCGAGGGGCAGAAGGGGGGAGAGTTCTTTACTCCAACCGCCATTGTTCAGCTCATTGTCAGCATCATCGAACCGTTTCATGGGCGTATTTTTGATCCGGCCTGCGGTTCCTGCGGCATGTTTGTGCAGAGCGCCCGCTTTGTTGGTGAACACAAGATGAACCCTGATGCTGAGCTGAGCGTTTACGGGCAGGAGAAGGTTTCTGAGACAGTGCGTCTTGGCAAGATGAACCTTGCGGTCCATGGGCTTGGTGGCGATATTCGTCAGGGCAACGCTTACTACGAGGATCTGCACAGCTCTATTGGAAAGTTTGACTTCGTCATGGCCAATCCGCCCTTCAACGTTGACCGAATCGACAAGGAACGGCTCAAGGATGACAAGCGGTTTCCCTTTGGTCTGCCACGTACCGATAACGGCAACTACCTCTGGATTCAGCTCTTTTACAGTGCTCTAAACGAAACTGGTCGAGCAGGGTTTGTCATGGCCAACTCTGCATCCGATGCCCGTGGTTCTGAAATGGATATCCGGCGTGAACTCATTGAGGCAAGTGTTGTGGATGTGATGGTCGCCGTTGGTTCCAACTTCTTTTACACCGTGACGCTCCCCTGCACCCTCTGGTTTTTCGACAAGGGCAAACGCAAGAGCAACTGGGTTGATACGGTGCTCTTCATCGACGCTCGTCACCTCTACCGCCAGATTGACCGCGCTCACCGCGACTGGACACCGGCACAAATTGAGTTTCTGGCCAATATTGTCCGGCTCTACCGTGGTGAAGCTACAGAGAACCTGCATGATAGTACCGAATTGGTTGGAGAACACTTCCCCGATGGCCACTACGCCGACATTGCCGGATTGTGCAAAATAGCCACAAAAGAAGATATCGAAGCACAGGGGTGGAGCCTCAACCCCGGACGCTATGTGGGTGTTACCGCCAGAGTTGAAGATGACTTCGATTTTAAGGAGCGGCTTGAAGAGCTGAACGAGGAACTCGAAACCCTCAACATTGAGGCGCGGGAGCTGGAAGAGCGGATTGCGGAGAATGTTGTGAAGCTGCTGGAGGTGGAGTGATGGCGAACAAGCAAAGAGAGACCGACGGAATGATGCGTGTATCACCTCCACTTCTGGATGAGCTTCGCGGGATGATTGAAGAGAGCCGCAGGAGCCTCGCTGCGGCGGTTAATGCTGCAATGACCATGCTCTACTGGCGAATTGGAACGCGAATTGTTGCGACACTGTCGCAACAATTGAGTTGGTCGCATTTTTGTGAAATCATCCCTCTTGAAAAATCTTTGCAGCGTGATTTTTATGCTGAAATGTGTCGTATTGAACGTTGGAGTGCGCAAGGGCCTGCTCGAAGTGTTGGCAATTTGCTGAAGGAGGGGAAGTGAAGAGTTTAAACTCGAAAAAGTGGTGTCGTGTTCCAATTGTTGAACTATGCGAAGCTCATGTGGATTGCGTGAATCGCACAGCACCAGTTGTTGACTCCCCAACACCATATAAGATGATCCGCACAACGAACGTGCGTGATGGATTTATCGACACTGAAAACGTGCGATGTGTTACTGAGGAAACCTATAAAAAATGGACACGTCGCCTTATACCAAAAAGAGGGGACGTGATACTCACACGCGAGGCTCCGTTGGGTAAAGTTGGTAAAATCCGATCAGATGACCAGATATTTTTGGGACAACGTCTTTATCACTTCCGAACAAATCCACAAAAACTGGATGCTGATTTTTTGCTTTATGCACTGCTGTACGATGATTTACAAGGTCAAATCAGAGGCTATGGGTCAGGCGCTACAGTTGAACACATGCGATTGGAAGATGTCCCTTGTCTGGAAATCTATCTGCCAGAACTCCTGACACAACGAAAAATCGCAGCTATCCTCTCAGCTTACGACGAGCTGATTGAGAACAACCTGCGGCGGATCAAGATTTTGGAGGAGATGGCACAAAACCTCTACCGTGAGTGGTTCGTCAAGTTCCGCTTTCCCGGCCATGAGCAGGCCCGCTTTGTCGATTCACCTTTGGGAATGATACCGGAGGGATGGGAAGCGAAAGCAGTTACAACGTCGATTGCTGTCAATCCAAAGGTGCGCGTCCCAAAAAATGGGGAAAAGCCTTTTGTATCAATGGGATTACTCGCCAATAATTCGATGTTGATTTGTGAAGTGGAAACTCGGACTGGTAATAGCGGTTCCAAGTTTCAAAATACTGATACTCTCTTTGCTCGAATCACACCTTGTCTCGAAAATGGTAAGACAGGATATGTACAGTTTCTCTCAAATGATAAGGCTGTAGCTTTCGGTTCTACAGAATTCATTGTTCTTCGTTCGTTGAGCTTATCACCTGAGTTCGTCTATTTATTGGCTCGTTCCAGTGAATTTCGTGACAATGCGATCAAGAGTATGTCGGGTGCAACAGGCCGTCAAAGAGTTTCTGAAAAATGTTTTGACAATTTCGTAATTGCCCATCCTGATCAAGATACCTTGTCAAAATTCACTATTCATATTGCCCCGATTTTTCAACAATCATTTATATTGGCAAAAAAAAACATTTCTCTTCGCCGCACACGCGACATGCTGCTGCCTAGGCTCATCTCCGGCGAGGTGGATGTCTCCGAACTTGATATTGCCATTCCAGAGGAGGCCGTTGCATGAAAATTGAAACGTTACTCAGCCGACCTGAGGGAAAAACCGTTGCGTTCAATCCTGAGCCTGAGATCAACCCGGACACACTGGACGTCCGGGTTGTGTCCGGGTTGTTTGCCGGGTTCCGTGAAGCCATTGGCAAGAGCACTTACGACCCACAGAAACGATATTTGCCAGCAAAGGAGTCCCAATCATGACACCACCTCCAGGCGGATACACCGAAGATGCTCTGGTTGAGCAGCCAGCCATTGCCTTGCTCTCGACGCTCGGCTGGGAGAGTTTCAACGCCTATCGGGAGTTCGACCACGGTGTAAGCCCGCTTGGCCGTGAGACCAAAGCGGAAGTGGTGCTTAAAACCCGCTTGCGTCTGGCCCTGTTGCGGCTCAACCCCGATGTGGCGGTCGAGTCGATCCACCTGGCCATCGAAGAGCTGACCCGCGACCGGTCACGCATGGCTCCGGTTGCCGCCAATCGCGAAATCTACCTTCTGCTCAAAAGTGGCATCCGGGTGTCGGTAGTCGATCCCGATGGAGATGGCGACACGGTGGAAGTGGTTCGGGTGGTTGATTGGGAGAACGCCCTCAACAACGACTTTCTGCTCTGTTCGCAGTTCTGGGTAACGGGTGAAATGCACACGCGCCGTGCTGATCTGGTTGGCTTTGTGAACGGGTTGCCTTTGCTCTTCATTGAGCTGAAAGCCACCCATCGACGGCTTGAAGCGGCCTGGAAAGATAATTTGCGCGACTACAAGGATACCGTGCCGCAGCTTTTCTGGGCCAATGCGCTCATCATCATCTCCAATGGCAGCCAGAGCCGCCTTGGAACCTTGTCTGCCGGGTGGGAACACTTTGCAGACTGGAAAAAGATTGGCAGTGAAAGTGAGGCCGGGCAGGTATCGCTGGAGACCATGCTGCGCGGAGTCTGTGACCCTGCACGGTTTCTTGACCTGGTTGAAAACTTCACCCTCTTTCAGGAGGCTCCGGGCGGATTGATCAAGCTGACGGCGAAGAATCACCAGTATCTCGGTGTCAATAATGCGCTGGAAGCTCTTGCCGATATTCGCCAGCGGGAGGGGAAGCTGGGAGTCTTCTGGCACACGCAAGGGAGTGGAAAAAGTATCTCGATGATGTTCTTTGCCCAGAAGGTACTGCGCAAGGTGCCGGGGAACTGGACGTTTGTTGTTGTTACTGACCGGCAGGAGCTGGACGGCCAAATTTACAAACACTTTGCCTCAGCCGGTGTGGTCACTGAAAATGGCGCCCAAGCCGAAAGCAGCAGGCATCTGCGGCAGTTGTTGACGGAGGATCACCGCTATGTGTTCACGTTGATTCACAAGTTCCGCACCGAAAATGGAGAGGCTCACCCCATGCTCTCCGACCGTCGAGACATCATTGTCATCACCGACGAAGCTCACCGCAGCCAGTATGACACTCTGGCGATGAATATGCGCACCGCTCTCCCAAACGCCTCTTTCCTGGCATTTACAGGAACTCCGCTGATTATTGGGGAAGAGAAAACCCGGCAGGTTTTTGGTGAGTACGTAAGCGTTTATGACTTCCAGCAGTCGGTGGCCGATGGAGCAACAGTTCCTCTCTATTATGAAAACCGAATCCCTGAGCTGCAACTGGTCAATGAGAACCTCAACGAGGATATGGAGCGCCTGCTCGAAGCCGCAGAGCTTGACGAGGCACAGGAGAAGAAGCTTGAGCGGGAGTTTGCCCGAGAGTATCACCTGATTACCCGTGACGACCGACTGGAGAGAGTAGCAAAAGATCTTGTGGAACATTTCACCGGACGCGGCTTTCAGGGCAAGGGGATGATGATCTGCATCGACAAGGCGACAGCCATCAAGATGTATGACAAGGTAAACAAGCATTGGACGGCGAAGATTGCTTCATTGCAGGCTGAACTGATGCGAAGTATTGATGCAGAGAGGCGAGACATCAACGATCGCATTGCACGGATGAAAGAGACCGATATGGCGGTGGTGGTCTCTCAGGGGCAGAATGAGATAGCCGATATGAACGAGAAGGGGCTGGACATCCGACGGCACCGTAAACGAATGGTAGACGAGGATCTTGAAAAGAAATTCAAGGACCCGGATGACCCGTTCCGCCTGGTTTTTGTCTGCGCCATGTGGATGACCGGGTTTGATGTGCCGAGCTGTTCTACCCTCTACCTCGACAAGCCGATGCGCAACCACACCCTGATGCAGACTATCGCCCGTGCCAACAGGGTTTTTCCTGACAAGATCAGTGGTCTGATTGTAGACTATGCCGGTGTGTTCCGCAATCTTGAGAAAGCTCTGGCTATTTACGGTGTGGGTGGCGGCTGCGGCAAGAAGCCGGTTGAGGACAAGTCCGCATTGGTGGTTGCATTACGGCAGGGATTGGAAGAGACCCGCAGCCTGTGTACACAACAGGGTGTAAACCTGGCCTCTATCCAGAATGCTGAAGGGTTTTCGCGTGTTGATCTGCTCGACAATGCCGTCGAGGCACTGATTGCGTCAGAGGAAGTCAAACGACGTTATCTTGATTTGACCAACACCGTCCAGCGGCTTTACAAGGCGGTGCTGCCCGACCTGCGGGCGCATGAGTTTGCTGTTGAGGTATCGCCCATCAAGGTCATTGCTGATAAAATTCGTGCATTGGTTCCCTCTGCCGATATTACACAGGTGATGGAGCAGGTTGAAGCGCTTCTTGATCAGTCGATTGCAACAGAAGGCTATGTTATCAGAGAGGTGAGCGATCCTGATAACGATGAGCACTTGATTGACCTCAGCTCCATTGATTTTGACAAGCTGGCTGAAAAGTTCAAAACAAGCAGGAAGCGGACGCTCAACGAAAAACTCAAGGGAAGTGTAGGGCAAAAGCTGATGGCAATGGTTCGACTCAATCGGACTCGTATGGATTATCTCGAGCGGTTTCAACAAATGATTGCAGCCTACAATGCCGGAAGCCTCAATCCCGAAGAGTTTTTCCGGCAACTGGTCACTTTTGCCCAAAGCCTGAATAAGGAGGAGAAACGGGGGGTGAGTGAACAGTTAACCGAAGAAGAGCTGGCACTTTTTGACCTGTTGATGAAGCCACCGATTGAGATGAGCGATGCTGACCGGGAGAAGGTGAAAGCGACCGCAAAGGATTTGCTGGTGACACTCAAGAACAACAAATTGGTGCTTGATTGGCGGAAACGGCAACAAGCGCGTGCAGCGGTCAGGGTTGCCATTGACAAGATTCTGGACGACCATCTGCCAAGAGCATACACTCCGGAGCTCTTCAGGCAGAAATCAACAGCGGTGTTCCAGCATGTCTATGATGCCTATTATGGTTCAGGGCGCAGTGTATACGCCGCGTAAGGCGATTCACCACCCAGTCACCCGAAAAAGGGTGGTTGCTCACGAACTAAACAAAATATGTCCATTAAATCATAATAGCAAACTGCTGTTTCTTCAGCTTGCGTGCTCCTGCAAGGGCGGCAAGGCCGGTGCCCAGAAGCAGCATGGTGGCTGGTTCGGGGGTGGGTGCTGAGGCATACTCTGCAATACCCTGACTTGTCCAACCTGATACTGGCAGGTCATTCCACTGGTTTCCACCCCAGTTCATGACCGCCACATCCTCGCCGGAATTAGCATTATTGGGTTCGCCAACCATCCAGTTGGTGTATGACGCGGCCTCGCCACTTGTCCACACCCAATTCCCCTCTTGTGCGATGTCATTAAAGCCTATCCAAAGATTAGGTTGACTAAAATTTTGACTCAACCAAACTTGTTCTGCTGCATCATTTATTGTTACCAGATGCCCGCCGTTGGATATAGCAGATGCCTCGGCTATATACCAATCATTTCCGCTAACCAGTTCGTATCCGTGCCCGTTACCAATCCAGATAATCGGAGCAGCCGGTGCAACTACCGCATTCATAACGAGCATCATCATCACAGTTACCAACCCTGCCAATAATTTCCTCATCAGTTCTCCTTTTGTTGTATTAGTTATGTTCATCGAGACCATCCCGCAGAACATTATGATTTGTACTACTCTTGTACGACGTTATGAATCAGGGTTAGGACGACCTAATTTCTTTAAAGTTAATTTGCGGCGTGAAATTATTGTAATTAAGCAAAATAATAATACGTGAAAATGCATCATAATGTCCGCTCTGGAGTGTGGACTTTGCTTCTGCCGCATTGAGCAGCACTTTGCTTCAAGCATGCACCCTACCCGCACTGGCAGGACATAAGAAAGGGAGCTAAAACCGGGCAACCATACTCAGGGCTTACATGGAATTGGGTGAGATTGATCCGAGTTAAGGGGGGAGAACCCCTGTTTTCCAGAACGGAAGGATAAAAAAGGTAGCGCAGAGCTGCCCTTTCAGCAGGCAGGTTATCATGAAGCCAAACCCTTCTATCTCGGAATACTGAAACTCTCCTGAATACCGTTTTTCGAAAGCAGCACTTGCCATAATTGGTTCGTTCTTGACCGAAACCCGCCAGTGCAGCTCAGCAGGTAGTATCGCCACATGCGTTGAAACTCTTTGTTGTACCGGGGTTGAAGCAATGACCACTTGTTTTCGATGTTCTCATACCACGCCAATAGCGTCCGGGCGTAATCGTCATGGGTGAAAACATGCCAGTCCTCCAGCGTAAAGAGCTCTTCATAGCCCGAGGCGATTTGGCTCGCCGAAGGAATATTTGCATTCGGAAAGATGTATTTGTTGGCCCATGGTTCAACACTGGTGGTTGAATTGTTTCCCCCGATGGTGTGCAAAAGGGTCAAGCCGTCCTCTTTCAGGCATTGGTGGACAATTTTGAAATAGTCCCGATAATTCTTGGCGCCAACGTGCTCGAACATGCCGATGGAATAGACCCTGTCGAAGGAGCCCTGCAGCTTCCGGTAGTCTGTAACTTCGATGGTAACTGGCAGGCCTGAGCAATATTCCCTTGCAATAGCAGCCTGTTCAGTTGAAACCGTTACGCCATGCACCGATACCCCGTAGTGTTCAGCAGCAAATTGTGCAGCTCCACCCCAACCGCACCCGATATCAAGTACCCTCATTCCAGGTTTAAGCTGCAACTTCTGAAAAATCAGGTGAAGTTTCTTTTCCTGTGCATCCTCAAGGTTTTGGGCCTCTTTCCAGTAGCCGCAACTGTAAAGCATCCGCTTGTCCAGCATTGCTTTAAACAGGTCGTTGCCAATATTATAATGTTTTTCTGCCACCTTGAAGGCTCTTGAAGGACGCTGCATATTGTAGAGCTTGCTGACCATCTCGCCAAAAAGCATTACAGGAGGAGACACTTTATCCTCTGCCCTGGAACTGATAATTCGATAAAAAAACTCGTCAAGCTGCTCACAGTCCCACCAACCCTCCATATATGCTTCACCCAAACCAAGATTTCCCTGGATTATAGCGCGACGGTAAAGTTCCGGTCTATGGACATGAATGTCCCACTGCCGATTACCTCCTATTTTGATATCGGCATCATCAAGGATGCGTTCAAGCTGCTTTTTATAAACACCGTTCAGCATAGTGCGATGATTGAGTAGTCGTTAGCAAGTCAATATGAACTTGGGTTCTATGTACACACAATATTCAGATACAGGCGTAAGTTGGTAACTTATCTTTTTTAGACGCCCACGCTGTACCCTCTGATAGTTGAACTCATTATTTACGCAAATTGTTCAAACTCTATTGCTGGCCAGCCCCTCTTTATGCGCGTGTTCGATAGTTTTCTCTTATGCGGTCTGCTGTTTCTTCAGCTTGCGCGCACCTGCAAGGGCTGCAAAGCCGGTGCCCAGAAGCAGCATTGAGGCTGGTTCGGGGTTGGGGGAGGTTTTGTATGCGAAGTTGTCAATTAAGGTAGGATAGCTTGGATCGATAATAGTAATCGAAGAGAAGGGGATGTCCGAACTAAATCCAACAAAACCGATGGGCGTGAATGAATAGTACAATGGTCCAGGTAAGAATTATGGCAGGTTTTCCGCTGAACTTCGAACACCTTTTACGCTCAGGAAAAAAAGTGTTCAAAGCTCAGCGGGATTTGCTATCGAGGTTCGCCCGAATATGCAAATCATGAGGTCATGCTATGCCAGCTTATCAGAACTTGTACCGGATTCCGGCAAGAATGTTATGGCTCTCCCAACTTACACCGGTTAAATGGAGTGGGTTTGGACAGTCAATACCTTCAGGTTTGAGATACCGGTATCCAACATCAATTGTGACGTTGCTGGATACTTCATAACCTACACCTGCACCGATCTGCCAGACGAAATAGGTATCGTCAAGCCAAGGGTCTGAAGAAGCAGGTTGATCATCAACTTTCAGATCGGCAATACCAAGGCCTGCCATAACATACGGCTTAAACCCTCCGCCTGCATTGAAATCGTAATAGCCGTTAGCCATAAAAGTCAAGAGTGATGTACCGAGAGTGTCTGAATCAGAATATTGATTTTCCTGATACCCGACTGCGCCTTCAACCCTGAATCCGTCAAAATCGTAACCAACTGCACCGTTTAAGGCAAAACCGGAATCATTTTTGTAAACATTACCAAGTGCTGGTTCTTTAAAATCACCAGCCATTCCAAGCCCAACCGAGCCACTGACATAAGGAGCCGCGTATGCAGGAGATGCAGCAAGGGCTGCAAAAAGCATAGCCAGAAGAAGTTTCTTTTTCATTTTTTCTCCAATTATGGTTCTTGTAAAGAAGTCACAACTGCATCAACTGATTAAAGAAAATACTTAAACAAAGGCGGGCTGTAAATAGTTTATGGGCAACCGTTGCCCTGTCCTTGCCCTGTATCAGGGCGCAAATATCCGATGCAAAACGCCTGCAAGCTAATGAATACAGGCTTTCGCATGAAAATGCGCCTTTCTTTTTTCAAATCCTTTCACAGCCCAAGGGTAATCAGGTCATGAATATGGACCATACCTACCGGTCGCTGTTCAGCGTCGCAAACCAGCAGTTGCGTGATGCGCCAGGTCTCAAGAATATCAAGGCACTCTTTGGCCAGGGTACTTGATGTCACTGTTTTTGGATTTGCTGTCATGACAAAACCTGCATTGAGGCTTAAAAACTCCTTTCCGCTCTGTACCAGGCGACGCAGATCGCCGTCGGTGAAAATGCCGCAGAGAGCGCCTTTGCGGTCAACAACGGCACTCACACCATATCGCTTTGAGGTCATCTCCAGGATAAGATCGGTTACTGAAGCACTTTCCGGAACGACTGGAACGGCTTCGCCTTTTGCCATTATGTCGCTTACTTTTACCGTCAGCCGTCGTCCGAGCGACCCTTTTGGATGGGTCAGGGCAAAATCTCTCTGGGTAAAATTTTTCTGCTGCATCAAGGAAATGGCAAGGGCGTCTCCCATGGCAAGCATTGCTGTTGTTGATGTCGTCGGCGCCAAATCGTAGGGGCAGGCTTCCTTTTCTATGTCGGTATCGAGCGTGATATCGGCGTTCTGGGCAAGAAAGGAGCGCTGGTTGCCTGTCATGGCAATTATCTTTGCCCCGATCTGGCGGAGAGCCGGGATAATAAAGTTCAGCTCTTCGGTCGTACCGCTTTTCGACAGACAGATAACAATGTCATCATGATCAACAATACCAAGATCGCCATGAGCAGCATCTGCCGGATGAAGAAAAAGAGCTGTTGACCCGGTCGAGGCCATGGTAGCGGCTATTTTTTGTGCAATGATGCCTGATTTGCCCATGCCGGAGATGATGATTTTTCCCCGGCATGCTGCCAAAAGCTCCACTGCCGCCGAAAAACGCTCGTCAAGCCGTTCAGCTATCAGGTGAATGGCGCGGGCCTCCTGTTCAAGAATTATTTTTCCGCTCGCAATAATGTGCTGGTTTTGGGATGGTGCACTCATAGTATTCTGGCTGAATGGATGCTTCAATGACGAAAAGATGGTTGGTTACTATTTTTATAAACTGTAATATCGTCTAAATTGAAGAAATACAGTTTCCTTTACTAAGACTAAACATTTTGTCATGAGCTGGGTCGTTCTTCTTTGTTTTTCCCTGCTGGTCTTTTTTCTGTTCGTTTTTCTTTTCCGCAAGTTTGTGGGATATATGAAAAAAGAGCAGAATCTGCAGATAGAGTCGTTCAAAGACATGATGATCGACAAGGATAACCCTGTAGGCCTCTATGGTGAGGAGCTTGAGAAACTCAAGGAGCAACAGAAGGAGGCACAGCGCCATCTCAATGAGGTAATATCAAAAATTCCCGTTATTCAAAAGGATGGTCGCTTTCAGATTGATGAGGAGGCGATACGCCAGCGTCGGGCCGCAGCACTTGAAAATGAAGCTCGTAATGGAGCGGCAAACAAGGATACAGTTTAAGTTTTTTTGATATTTTTTTAGCGGCATGTTTTCAAAGTTAAAGCTTCTTTTCAAAGACACCGTTATTTACGGTTCAAGTACCATACTGGCCCGCAGTCTCAATTATCTGTTGGTTCCCCTCTATGCCAACAAACTTTCGACGTTTGATAATGGGGTGCAGACGATCATTTATGCCAATATTGCTTTGGCAAATGTTCTTTTTTCGTATGGACTGGAGACCTCCTATCTCAAGGTCTTGTCTGATTCGGAAGATCGTGAAGGGGACGAAAAACAGCTCTTTTCAACGGCTTTTATCGCTCTCTTTGTTACGTCAACACTGTTTGTCCTCTTGATTGTTCTCTTTGCCCCGCTCATAGCTGAATCGATAGGGCTTGCTGCCGGAGATTATCTTTTTGTCCGCTATGCTGCTCTTATTTTATGGATTGACACCATGTTGGTCATTCCTTTTGCTGAACTTCGGCTTAAAAGAAAAGCGCTTCAGTTTGCTATAGCCAGAGTGGTCGGGGTAATCGCTGTTGTTGTCAGTGCCATTATTCTGATTGTTCCACTCCAGGCCGGTTTGTCCGGTGTTTTTATTTCACAAGCGTTCGGTTCTCTGGTCAGTCTTCTGGTGGTCATTCCTGTGTTCCGTCAGTTCAGGTTTTCCTTTTCAACACTCAAACTGCGTTCGATGCTTCGCATAGGGCTGCCCTATGTGCCTACCGGGATTGCCGGACTGCTGATCCATCTTATTGACCGCAATATTTTGATTCGCATATCGCCCTCAGAGATTCAGAGGATTTATGGCTCGGGTTACCAGGCCTCTGATATTGTTGGTATTTATGGAAGGATTGCCGCGTTCGGCGTGGTGTTGCAGCTTTTTATCCAGGTTTTCCGTTTTGCATGGCAACCTTTTTTTCTGCAGCATGCCAAGGATCCCGAGGCGAAAAGACTGTTCCAGCATGTGCTGAGCATTTCCACCATCTTTACCATGTTCCTGGCGCTTGCAGCCACCTTTTTTGTGCCTGATCTTGTCCGGTATCATTACGGCGGAAGCTTTTATCTGCTTCCTCCCCGTTACTGGATTGGGCTGTCCATTTTGCCATGGATTTTTTTGAGTTATGTTTTTGACATGGTTTCCACTAATCTTTCAGCCGGGCTTCTTATTACCGGCAATACCCGATATCTG
>CAIPKT010000056.1 GCA_903865705.1 uncultured Chlorobiaceae bacterium | reverse complement strand
CTCCATGCCCGGGCTTTCAGGGTCTCTCGGCAGGAATCCAGCACCAAACTGCTCCCACTCTACCCCATCAAGTTGACTGAAAAATTTCTGTTCGCCAACCGAGTCGTCAGATTTGACAAACTGGATTACCCGGGCTTTCATACCGTGGCCTAGTGCCCTTGCAAGCATACCGAATGCCGCCGTGCTTTTTCCCTTGCCGTTTCCGGTGAAGAGGAGGATACGTTGTTGTTTCATTGAGTTTGTGTTTCGATTGGTGTCTAAAATTTTATAGCGTTATCTTGAACGGACAAGGTTTAAATTCCGATGTAACAATCTACAAGTTCCCTCGTCCAATTAGTGTCGTGTATTTTGTTGAGCTTTGCGCGATATGCGTCAGATAATTCCAAGTGACTTAGCTTTATGAATTACAACTGTATCTGTTGAATGTCGAGCCTTTTTATTACCGAGTAAATTGTTGTGGAGTCCTTATTTCTTTTTTGGTGCTATTTCTTTTTTCTCTTTTGCTGGCGGCAAAAAGTTTTCCCCGGTAATCACTGATTTTCCTGTGTTTGCTTCCAATTCTTTGCGTGCATTTTTTGCTACAGACCCACCTTTTTTACTTGCCTTTGCATTCTCGGTTAAGCCCTTTGCTTTTTCACTATCTGCTATTTGACGAGTAGAAAGCTCTGCTAACGCAGTAAAAATTAACTCAGCTTCACTCATGTGGTCTCTTAAATTCTGACTTTTTAAGCCTTTTAAATCTTTATGTTGCATTACCGTTAAATCAGTCCATTCTCTGTGAATAATGTTGGTAAG
Source organism: uncultured Chlorobiaceae bacterium (assembly GCA_903865705.1). GTDB lineage: Bacteria > Bacteroidota > Chlorobiia > Chlorobiales > Chlorobiaceae > Chlorobium. The sequence continues at coordinate 12,313 of CAIPKT010000056.1, read as the reverse complement.
TATGGCAAATTCATCCTCTACGTTTATACCAGCATCCTTCCAATAATCAGTAAGTTTATTTCTGGTTTCCTGGCCAGTCATGCGTTGCTGAATCCATTTGTCGCTACGCCCCATTTTCTGCCAGTTTTCACGAGCTCTATCCATACCCAATGATGGATCGTTTATCTCCTGCATCCGTTCGTAACCGACCTTAGCCAACCACTGTTTAAAGGGTTCTGCTTTGGGCGACGGAATGGATTGAATGATCCGCAACAACGTTGGTGTATCAGCTACATCTGTTGCCCGCATTTTCCCGTCTTCTGCCTGCATTTTCAACTGTCCCAATCCTTGGGACGTTTCATTTCCTTCTGCTTTTAGTTTGGTTTTCAGGGCATTCCAGTACTTTCTTGGTCTGGGGCTATCTGTCAAAATTTCAATAACATCAATAACCGAGAAATACCAAATCTCTTTTTCAGTATTCCAATGGGATCGGACTTTTTTTTCTTCAAACAGTTTGATATTACTCATGGCGATATGTTAATTTTTGATGGCAACGCTTGAATAATAATGCAGGAGTTCAAAAACGGTCATATTTTCATTGAAATGTACTGATTTTCCATCCCTCTACCCACGAAATCTCATGTTGCTGGTAGTGATGGAGCCTATAACGCAGATTGCACGACAATTCTTACCCCCACCCCAAAAACAAGAAATAACGCGGCGGTCAGGCGCATCAGCCGCACACTTCGACGGAGGGTGAGCGCCGTGCACTCCCCCGCCCTGATGCCGAGCAACGGTGCATCGTGAAACTCTCCTCCATAACTTCTTCCGCCTCCAAAGGTGACCCCAAGCGCACCGGCAAAAGCACATTCAGGATATCCAGAGTTAGGGCTTGCATGAAGTCGCGCCCCCTTACGAACAGCTTGAAAGATATCAAAAAAGCGAAGGTTGCTGAGAGCCGCCGCCAGCGCAATCACGAAAACCGTCAATCTTGCAGGAAGATAGTTTGCAAGATCGTCAAGCTTGGCGGAAGCCCAGCCAAACTCAAGATAGCGTTCGTTTTTGTAGCCGAAGGTGGAGTCGAGGGTGTTGATGGCTTTGTAGGCAATGGCTCCAACCGGGCCAAGGAGCAACGCGTAGAAAAGTGGCGCCGTTACACCGTCAACGCTGTTCTCCGCAACACTCTCCGTTGCGGCAAGAGCAATGCCCGATGGCGTCAGAGACGCAGTATCGCGCCCGACCAGAAAGGAGACCTTCTGGCGTGCCAAATCAACATCACCGCTCTCAAGCGCGTGCTCCACGGCCACAGCATGATCGCCAAGATCCTTGACGGCAAAGCAACTGTACATAAGATAAACGGCCATAGCCATCCCGGCCCACGGATGCACCTTCGCTGCCAGCATCACGAGCAACCCGGCAATTCCGGCAGAGCCACCAACAACAACCAGAACAGCGAGAATGCCCGCCAACCGAAGCGGCAGAACCGTGCACCTCAGTAGTGCCTCTGTCTGCAACGCAAGCCAACCGATCCCTTTGACTGGATGAGGCAACCAGCGCGGATCACCGGCGATAAGGTCGAGCAAAAATGCCGCCAGAAGAAGCGTGTCAGCAGTAACCATTGACCAAGAGCTTATTCATAAATAAACCAAACGTTTCCGAGAGCTGTAATCGTCGCAGCCATCTGTAATAATGCCTCATATCGATCGTTAATCTTTTCAAACCCCTATAAGCATCTTTCTGAACCATTTTTCCTTCGGTCAGAGGATTGATGATTGAAATTTTCCGGCAAAGGGTTTGTTTGCAATTGAGTGCTTATGGAAAGCATGGCCGAACGCAGTGCATCAAGAAGACGATCATTCTCAAGAGGCTGGCGGATGGCAAAGCGGAAATAGTTGTCCTCAAGGCCGGTAAAGTTCCGGCAATCCCTGACATGGATCTGCTGCCCGACAAGCCATGAGAGCAGCACATCAAGCGAACCGTCTCCATTCCACTGTGCCAGAAAAAAATTGGCAGCACCACCGACAAGCTTCATTCCCTCAATGGTTGAAAACGACTCGACAATCCTCTCTCTTTCAGAAAAAATCATGTCACGCAGCTCTTCTTCATAAGCGCCGCACTCAAGTAGTAAAGGTGCAACCGATTCAGCAATGGCATTGACCGTCCAAGGCTCTTTGTAGTTGAGCAGTCGCCGGATAACATCAGGATGGGCAATGATAGCCCCAAGACGAAGCCCTGGAAGCGCATAAAATTTTGTGAGTGAATGCACCACAACGACGTTTTTCAACGCCATCACCTTCCCCATAAGAGAGTTGCCGGGGAAAGCGTGAGTAAACTGAATGAAAGCCTCGTCAAGAATAAACCACTTATCGGGAAAGCGGCTTGCGAGCGCCATGATAATTTCCGGCGGCACCTCCGTTCCCGTGGGGTTGTTGGGATTTGCTATCATAAAAGCGTCAGCATGTAGCAGAGCTTCGGCAATCAGTTCAATCGAGGGTAACTTGAAGCCATTTTCAGCGGAAAGAGGAAGAAAAGCAATCTCAGCACCGGCAATCCTTCCCGCCCGTTCGTACTCATAAAACGAGGGAGAAAGCAACAAAATACGGCGAAGCCCGAGTGCTCTTGGAAGCAGATAAATCCCTTCAATCGCGCCGTTGAGGGGAAGCACCGTATCACCATTGAAGCCAAACTTTCCTGTATAAAAATCCTTTATCCCCCGCCCATCAATCGAGGGGTATGCCTGGAGCGAAAAGGTATCGAGCGAGAGGGTGCCGATGGGAGGAGAGATGGGGCTGATATTGACGCTGAAATCAAGCATCGCCCGGCTCTTTTGCGAAGCGTGGTTGAGCTGCGCTCCACCGTGCTGATGATGATAGAGAGTGGTCATGGATGAACCTTGTCAATGATGGTAAAAATTTTGTTCAAGTCAAGGTGGCTGGAAAAGTGGGCCGCAAGAAGTTCATAGCTCTCCTGGCGACCTTTTTCGTGCTTTTGCAGCCTGTATGAGGGTTCCGTAAGGGAGAGAAACCACTGCCGTACCGCCGGTTCATCGAAAACACCATGAAAGTAGGTACCCATAACACGGCCATCTTCGCTCACCGCCCCGTCAAGGTCATCCGCAGGGCAGTTGTTCCGTGCCGACACCTTTATGAAGGGAGTGCAGACAGCGGACACAACGCTCCGGCCATGATGAATTTCATACCCCGTGGCCTCAACGGTCGTTCCGGCGATGGTACCCTTTGCATTTGAGAGACACTTATCCTTTTCAAGCACCGTCTCAATATCGAGCAGTGCAAGCGCCTGCGTTTTACCGGCAGGGCCCTCAACACCGTGCGGATCAGCAATAGAATTCCCCAGCATCTGGTACCCTCCGCAAATACCCATGATGATACCGCCTTCGGCCCTGAATTTCTGGATTTCTGCCTCCCACCCAAGCGAGTAAAGCCAGGCAAGATCGCCCCGAACGTTTTTCGTTCCTGGAAGAATAAGCGCCTTATACCCTTTCAGCGACCTCGGATAGTGGAAATAGTGCAGCGCAACCGCCGGGTCATGCTCAAGCGGCGACAGATCAGTAAAATTGGAGATATGGGGGAAATAGATAGCCGCAATTCCGATTTTCCCAGCTTCCGGTCCTCCTGCAGGATCGACCTTGGCCGAGAGCGGCACGGCATCTTCGGCATCAATGGTGAAACCCCTGAAATACGGAATAACCCCGAGCACCGGGATGCCAGTCATCGATTCCAGCATTTCCACGCCATCACGGAAAAGGTCGATATCCCCACGAAAACGATTGATGATAACTCCTTTAACCAGTGCGCGGTCTTCGGGAGGAAGAACTGCAAGGGTTCCGACCACTTGGCCAAAAACACCTCCACGGTCAATATCGGCAACAAGAATAACCGGAGCGCCAGAAAGTCTGGCAGTTCTGAAATTGACAAAATCGCGGTCGTAGAGGTTCATCTCCGCGCATGAGCCCGCCCCTTCGATAACCACCAGCTCGTGCCGTTGCATAAGCCGATCAAGGCTTTCGCGTGCAGCCTCGGCCCAGAGAGTGGTATCCATAAAATAACCCTTCGCCGTCTCGGTCTTGCAAACCTTTCCCTGCAACACCACCTGTGCTCCGGTATCGGAATTCGGCTTCAGAAGCACGGGATTCATATCCGCCGTTGGCACAACCCGGGCAGCCTCGGCCTGGGCTATCTGCGCCCGGCCAATTTCAAGGCCGTCAGGAGTAACGCCGGAATTGTTCGACATATTCTGTGCCTTGTAAGGGGCAACATCGATACCGGCATTGCTGAATATCCGGCAAAGCGCCGTTGCAACAATGCTTTTTCCCACGTCAGAGGCTGTGCCAAAGATGGCAAGGGCCCGTGATTCTTTTTCAGTCATTACCATGTTTCGTGATGGACAAGTGAATCAAGCTCCATTCTCGGCAGCCAGCCCGCCTGCTCAAGTTCCGGTGTCGCATGAAAAAAGCTGACATAACCAACCGTGAGGTAGGCTACCGGCACAATGTGGTCAGGGATGCCGAGCGCCTCGCGGATATGATCGTGATGGATAATGCTAACCCAACCAACGCCGAGATTTTCAGCTCTTGCCGCAAGCCAGAGATTTTGCACCGCACAGACCGAACTGTAGAGATCCATCTCCGGGTTCGCTGTCCGGCCAATCACCACATCCCCGCTGCGCGACCGGTCACAGGTAACGCAGATACCAAGAGGCGACTCCATAATGCCCTCAAGCTTGAAGGTACGGTAAGCATCCTGCTTTGCATCCCGGAACATTTCAGCAGCCTCTGCATGGGCAATCTCAAACCCTGCCTTGACTTTGCTGCGCGTCTCAACATCTTTCACCACAACAAAATCCCACGGCTGCATAAAGCCGACACTTGGAGCGTGGTGCGCCGCATCAAGGAGCCGGCCTATCACCTCATCCGGCACCGGGTTTGGCAGAAACTGCCCCCTGACATCGCGCCGGCTGTAAATCACCTTGTAGAGAGCCTCTCTTTCCGCCTCTGTAATAGTCATATTTTTCGATAAGTTACTCATAATTATCTCATGTCAGTGTCGGAGCGGAGAGCAGGATCACCCCTGCTGCCCGCAACAACGTATTGATAAAAAAGCACTTCAAATATCAGCCTTTAATCCGAAAACAAAGGTACGCCCTGGCATTGTGTACCCCTTTACATACTGGTACTGGCGATCAAACAGATTATCGACTGCTGCTTTCAGAGTGAGACCTACCAATCTCTTCCCCTCTGTACCAAGCAAAAATCTCTTTGACGCAGAGAGATTGGCTACGGCAAAACTGCCTTTGCTGACAATGAGGCCTGACCAACTGCTCTCATAATCCTGAATCATACTCTTTCCGGTACAGGCAACATTGAATGCTCCACTGAAGCCGTGCCTGTTACGGAGACGCAAACCGCTACTCACGTTCCAATCTGGGGTATAAAGAAGATTTTTCCCGGTGCTGTTATCCTTGTGTTCGAGTAAATGCGTGTAATTGACATAAGGCTCGAATACCCAAGAAGGAGTCAGAGAGTCCAGTTTCCATGAGAGTTCTGACTCTATTCCTGAAATCTTTGCGCTGCCAATATTACGATAGGTAAAAGTATTGGCGGCGAGCGCAACAGTTTCGATCATACCGGTATAGTCAGTGGTGAAGCAGGTCATGGATGAGTTCATCCCCTTCCAACTCATGTCAAATCCAGCTTCCCAGGTATCGCTTGTTTCCGGGTTCAGAGCGGAATTGCCGATATAAAGTTTTCCGAACGAATTTATTTGTCCCGCAAGCTCCCTTGCAGAGGGCATCCTGAACCCCTCCGCATAGGAACCCCGGAGTTTCAGCAAATCACTGACATGCCAGGCAAGACCAACCTGCTGCGAAAAGTTATCGGTACTTCTTGAGGAACCTTCACTTGAATTCAGTTCAACCCTGTAATCATCATAACGAATACCAGCCGTCAGGATCAACTGCTCATCGAAGAATCCATATTTACCAAGCAGAAAAAAGGCGGGGTTCTCGTACTTGCTCCAAAGGGGAACAAGCGTCGATTGAAGATCATACAGCAACCAGTCAACTCCAGCGGTCATCCTCAACGAGTTTTGTGAAAAAATCAACTGAGCCTGTCCCCCCCTTTGATCGACATCGCTACTGCTTTTATAAGAAGATGAAGGTTCGATATACTGAGATTCATCCCTGCCGGTAAAATAGCGTGCCATCCATGAAAAGCGCTGCTCCGACAATGAACCCTCATAGATAAAATCGAAAGAGTGATTATTGTTGACCGTGTAGCTGACCAGATCATTCTGGCTCAAATAGTAGGGAGAGCCCGCTTTATCAACATCAAACGAGTGATAGTTTATGCCAACCCTGTGACCTGGTGCGAGTTCATAACCAACATTGAAGCTCGCAAGACTCTGGTCGGTGTAGCCAGTATTGAGGTATTTTTGACCAGAACCCGTTGAATAATCTCCCGAATCAGCGATTGAGAAGCTGCCCGAAAAATCAAATGCGCCAATTTTTCCCTGAGAGCCCAATGCTGTTTTCAAGTAGTCGCTGGTTCCTGCGCTCTGTTCGATAAAAAAGGAGGGAGAGCCCTCGCCCCTGATGGTAATGACATTGATGACACCTCCAATCGCGGCGGAACCATACTGTACTGCAGCCGGACCACGAATGATTTCAATGCGCTCGACATTGTCGGTCATGATCTTGGCAAGGTTGCCTGTACCAGCACGACGGCCATCAACCAGTACAAGCACCTTGCCCATCAGATCGTTGCCATGAGTTTCACTTCTGAACCCCCTGATACCAACGGAGGTCAACGTACCGGGATATTTCTGGATTTGACCAAGATTCTTTTCAGCTAGCAGCTCTCCAAGATCCTGAGCTGAGGATTGCTCAATCTCCTCTCTACCAATAATGGTAATGTTTGATGTCACATTTTTTTTCGATTCGGCAATGCGACTTGACGTCACAACCATCTCCTCTCCTGTAAAGCTTCTTGGCTGCTCTTCGGCCAGAAGCCACCTGCTTGAGAGCAGCCCGGCCATGACAACGAGAAATACTTTTTTGTTCATTTGTGATTCACCTGTTTTCAGTTTTAGAAATACATCAACTGACAGGGGCTATCTAAAGGCTGCGTGTAACGGTATAAAACAGTGCTGCTGATTTTTTATTACAGGCTTTAAACGGAAAAGCAGAAAAGAAAAAAACGGAGCTGACGCCCTGAGGTTTCGGGAAGTTCTGCAATATCGAGCAAAAATGCCATGCAAAAAGATCAAATAGAAAGCAATGCAAAAGTGGTACAGCTTTGCCCCGACTATAACCCGTAGTCCGATCTTGTAATGCAAATAATAACTGGCAGGTCTCCTGACTATGACGGCTTGTTTCCGTTTCAGCCTTCCCGCGGTTTTCCCTTGGAGAGAAAACAGTGCAGTGACTTGAAACGACCAGCAAAAACTTGTGCATGTGGCCATGCGTTGTTTTTGGCGGGTTAACCGTTGTACAGTTGCGGGTACAGTTTACGATTCTCACGTAATTCCCTATTCTCCGGCTTTTAAACCGGCACCAGCTACGACGAAAGAACAGTGGCCTATTTTAAGAAAATTACCCGGTAAAAAAAAGAAAAACATTCATTACGGATTTTTCCACCCGGTTCAGCACTTTTCCTGCTGAACACCCCGGTAATCTCCTGCATTAAACCACGCAGAATCGATTTTGTCTTCAAACTCGTTGAGACCTCTGTCAGGACTTTGCTTATATTCCGGCCTTTTTTATAAGAACCTCAGTTTAGACGCACAGACAGAGTCGGGACAACGCGGCAATGCTGGCGTGCAATAACGTTTCAGAGGTTCCCATAAGTTATATAACGCAATCCTGTATGTTCATGAATACCAGAGCGTCATTGTACGAGTGCCCTGTCATTATCGAAGATCGGGAAGCATGGGAGCAGATAAATTTGAAGGATGCTGGAACGATCGAGGTTGAAATAGGCTTCGGCAGCGGCGAGTATCTTCTCCGGAGGGCATCGGAATACCCTGACAGACTGTTTATCGGCATCGAAACAAAATCCGGCCTGATAACGGAAGTTGCAAAAAAGGTTGCAAGCCTTAACCTCAATAACATCCGGCTGCTCAATTCATGCGCCAGCAACGTCTTTACCTACCTCTTCCCTGCCTACTCTCTTTCTCGGGCCTATTCGCTCTTTCCCGATCCCTGGCCAAAAAAAAGGCATATCAAGTACAGACTCTTTTCGACGCACTACCTGCGCCTGCTCAACAACCGGCTTCTTTCAGGCGGCGAAGCGCTCATCGTAACCGACAGCAAAGATTACTGCAACTGGGTGCTGAAGCAGCTCCCCGGCACCGGCTTCGAGGTCGAAAACAGCACCATACCGCCGCAATTCGACACTAGATTCGAGCGGAAATGGCTGAACCAAGACCTCAGCACCTTCTTCAGGATTCTGCTCAAAAAAACAGAGCACATCGAAGCCTGAACGCACTGGCCGCTTCCTGACCCACTGCTTATCCGCAACTAAGTTGTATGCCTTTGATTAGTGCGCACGTCCAGGTCATAGAGCACCCCCTTCATCTTCTGGGTAAGCCAGATATTCTCATCGGCATAAACCGCATCGATGCCGCCAGTACCGCAAGCAGCGATAAAGGTCAGATATTCAGCCGCAGAGTAGCAGACGATAGAGACCTCCTTACCTGATTTTTTTCTCCCGCTCATGCCTTCGCCACAAGACATATTTCCACTGCATAATGATTTCCGGAATGCCCCAAAACTTTTTTTACCGTTTTTCATTAGACATTTTCTTCATAGTAATATGAGTAGTCGATACCTTTCATAAACATTTCACGGTCATTTATTTTGGTAGTAAGTGCATTATTCAATAGAGTCTTTAGAGTATTACTTTTTATTGTACTTACCTTCATTGCGTTCATATAGTCTTGTTTACTTATTTTACTCCAATCAACGCATTTTTTAAGGCGTTTTTTTAGTATCAAATCCAACCATATTCGTGTGCTTCTTCCGTTACCTTCCATAAAAGGATGTGCAATGTTCATTTCAATATATTTGTTTACGATTTCGTCAAATGTATTTTCAGGCATTGCTTCTATTTCCTTTAAAGTGCTGCATAGAAAGCATGACATAGCAAATTGAAAACCTCCTTTTGAAATATTCTTTTGTCTGATTTGTCCTGCGAAATCATACAGTCCTCCAAACAAATAAGCATGAATTTGTTGCAAACCTTTGGTTGAACCAATTTCCAAGCTATTGATAAAAGTACTTTCAAACAATGCATACGCTTTTGTTTTACTTTTTCCGTCTATGCTTTCATCACTATAGGTAAACCATTCAATAAACCGATTTGCCTTTTTGCCCGGAAATTCTTTGCCTAAGGCAATAATGCCGCTGTAATCCAACATATCAGCAAAACGTCTTTTTCCGTCTGGAGCAAGAAACTTCAACTGGGTAGTAGCACTAACCACTTGGCTATTTTGTTTCTTTAACTTTGCTTTAAGGTATTTCCAATAGTTGCGGGTTTTGGTGTAATCGTCCTGGTCGGTAAGCAAAGCTACAATATCCAACACACTAAACCACCACTTGGCATTTTGCTCGTCCCAAACAGCTCGCACTTCGCGGTCGTCAAAAAAACGTATGGATATTTTTATATTACTCATGATTTGAATGTTACCTATACTGTCATTTTGAATTTTTCTGACCAAAGGAATGATATTGTAGTTGCTGCCTGCTGTGTCACGTTACAATGACCTCTAACGGATTCTGGCTTGGCGAAGGTGGCGATTTTCACAACAAATGTTGATGCGGTGAACCAATGCTTGATTAACCACAAATGTGTCTGCGGAGCACTGAACCGCCACTTGTGCGAAACCCGTGTTATGCGGTCGGCTGTTATTTTGTCGTCCCAAGTTTAATAAGTTTTTCAAAGTCCGATATTATTCTTTTTTGCTCTTCAAGTAAATAGTCGTCTGCGAATGGTGAACCACAGTCTTGATTGCATAATTGATGAAGTAGTTTTCTGTTTTCAAAATAACTTCGGTATTCAATTATTTCTGATTTTTCAAAGTCAAACGCTTCAGTGTCGTTATTCTCCTTCATATGTGTCGAGTCGTAATACATTGGTCTGTTGTATTTATAGGACTTAGCAAACACGAACGAAAGTTTTCCCGTAAGCAAATAATATTCTGTCAATAATTGAAATGTCTCTCCAAAATGTCGGGTTGAAATTTTTTCTAATTGTCCTTTTAAATAATAAAATTTTGCTTCGCCACCTTCGGTCGTTTCCCAGATGTCTTTGATTTTAATAGTTGTCCAATTAGCAATTGAGTTTATTCTCTTGAAGTTGGCTCTTATCGGATTAAGTCGTTCGGTCAGGTATTTGTTAACTGATAAATCTTCTTGATTAAATGTTTTTTTGAGTTCAATGGTGTCACGCTGTAAACTGTCAATTTTAACTGTTGTTGTCGAGGTCGTATCAGAAATGGTTGCACTTATATTTTCGCTATCTATCCAACAACCAATAAAAAATACTGTCGCCAAAGTCAATATGTGATATGTCAGTTTGTTTCTCATTGGTGTTGTCGTCTTAAGCTGCCGCATAACGTTCGCGGCTATAAAATCGTTGGGGACTGCGTGATTGCTAAACTATCCACCGTTGCAAACCTTGCAAGCGGGCTAAAATGTATGTGAACCACTTAAACCCCAATGTTTTATGAGCCGCTGTTATGCCTTCGTGCTTTTTAATATTATTGCATATTTTCTTTCTCTTTGTTTAAATGCTTCATTTCCTCCCTCCAATATTTCACAAACATGCTCTTTAATCCCCTGTGAACCTAAGACCGATTCAAATTTTGTATCTTTTTGACAAGTATTTTCAAGACTACCTGTTTTATACTGAAATTTCTTATTATCAACATTTTTAGTTTTTATGCCATTTTGATTAGCTATAATTATTGATTCAGAATCAGCACCTACAGCAATATTTGGATTATGCGTGACAACAATTATTTGTCTGTCTTTCTTTTTCTTTTTTAAATATGTAGCCAATTCATTATAAATTGCTCTATTATCTAAGTCGTCTTCAGGTTGGTCAATTAAAATTGGGCATGTTTTTGTACTAAATTCAAGTAATAACTTTAAAATAACAAAAGCCTGTTTACCTTCAGACATATTGCTAAAATTATCATTATCATAAATGATATTATATGAAATATTAAAATAGTTAGTTGAGAATAATTCTGTTATAAATGAAATATTAGTATGACCACTTTTAAGTGTCACAGAATTAAGAAATAATTTATCAAATAAGCTGTTAATGTGTTGCTTAAATTCGTTATAATCATAAGAATTAAAACTCACGATGTCTTGTCCTTGAAAACTCTGCTGATTAATGCCATAATTTAGCTTATTCTTATACATATTCAAATCAAAGGAACTTGAAGCTTCAATCTTTAAATTTTCCTTATCAACTGCCAAATTATCTTTTATCTCAATTATTTTGGAATAAAACAATTCCTGTTCTTCTCTAACCTTTAAAATATAACTACCAATTTGTTTATTCTGTTGATTTGCTTCTTCACTTATTTTTTTAATATCTGCAAGTTTGTCTTTTTGTGTTTTTAATTTATCTTCAATTTCTTTGTGTTGAATATTATTTTGAAAGGCAACTACACCTTTTTGAAAAGCAATGTTTTTTTCCTTTTCACTTATTTCTTTTTCCTTACCTTCTTTTAAGACTATAAGTGAATGAACAATTAAATTTAACTCGTTTATCCATTTTTGTTTATACTCTTCTTGTAAAGTAGTGAATTTAGACAATATCGTTTTCTGAGTTATCTCAGACAATGAAACTAACTCAAATTGCAAATCTGAATTAGTAAAGAATTTATCTTTTAAAGATTCTATTTTAAGGATTTCAGATTCGACTTCTTCAATTGACTTTTTATGAGTGTCGATACTAACTTTTTCAGAATTGTAGTAGAGTATTTCTTCTTGTGTAAGTTGCGCTTGTTTACTTAATGCTTCTAACTCATTCTCCAATCGAACAACTTCTTTTTCAATTCCAGCTCTATCGCCTTTTTCTTTTAAGCTATTTTGAAGTTGGATATAATCTTTATTTAACTGGAATATTTTATTTATATTATTTGTTATAGAGGTACTATTATTGGCTCTTCGCGCAATTTAGTGGAATGAGGGGATAAAATCGTAGACTGAAGTATTTCAATCCCATGCTTAAAGATGCAAAAACTTACTGACCATTACCAACAACTCTTAGGGTTTCCAGCGGTCTGGAAGGTCGATGATG
>CAIPKT010000055.1 GCA_903865705.1 uncultured Chlorobiaceae bacterium | reverse complement strand
GATAAAGCCATTATTGGCGGGTTTGCCCGTCTTGAAGATCGCGCGTCAGGTTTTTCCCAGCCTGTTATGATCATTGGCCATCAGAAAGGTCGCGATACCAAGTCTAATCTTTATCGCAATTTTGGTATGGCGCAGCCTGAAGGATATCGCAAAGCGCTCCGATTGATGAAACTTGCCGAGAAATTCAACAAACCGGTTATTACCCTGATTGATACTCCTGGAGCATTTCCGGGGATAGAAGCTGAGGAACGGGGAACTGCCGAGGCAATCGCCAGGAATCTGTTTGAAATGGCAAAGCTTACGGTACCGGTCATTTGCGTGATTATCGGTGAGGGCGCAAGCGGGGGAGCTATCGGTATCGGCGTCGGTGACCGGATACTTATGGCGGAGAATAGCTGGTATTCAGTTATCTCACCTGAAAGCTGTTCCTCAATTCTCTGGAGAAGCTGGAATTACAAAGAACAGGCGGCCGAAGCATTGAAACTTACTGCCGATGACCTGCTTGCTCAGGGTATTATTGACCGGATCATTCCTGAACCGCTCGGAGGTGCACATACTGACCCTGAAGCAATGGCGAAGACTTTAAAGTCGATATTGGTTGAGGAGCTGAAAGCGCTTTTACCGAAGGATCCAGCGACTCTCGTTCATGACCGGATTGAAAAGTTTTCAGCCATGGGCGTCTGGAAGGAAGAGTGAGAAAAACAATAAAAAGCCGGCATGAACGCCGGCTTTTTATTGTTTAAGATCAGACTACTGCAGACTTGATTTCGTAAGAGTTTTCTCCCTTAAGCAGTTGCTCAAGTGTTCCATATCCATTTTGCTGTGAATCCTTGATTTGGTCAGCAAGAGCATCTTCATAGGTTGCCCGGTTCTCTGCATAGAAGACACCGATAGGCCTGGGAAGAGACTCGTCATCAGCAAAGCGGGCAAGAATGGATGCCTTGTTGATATCTGACTCATCGTGAAGCCACAGATCACTGGTTGATAAATCATCCTTGTCAAGATCCACAACAATCGGCGTGAATCCGTCAAGCATGATTCCGCGGTTTTTATTCTTTCCGAAAACAAGAGGCTTGCCCTGTTCAACGTAGATCGTGTTATCTGCTTTACTGTCGAGAGTGGCAAACGCTTCGAAGGCAGCATTGTTGAAAATAGGACAGTTCTGGTAAATCTCCACCAGCGAAGTTCCTTTATGCTCCGCAGCGCGTTTCAGAATGGTGCGCAACAGTTTGCCGTCACGGTCAAAAGCTCTTGCAAAGAATGAGCCGCCGGAACCAATCGTCAAGGCTGCCGTATTGAACGGTTGGTCGATAACGCCGGAGGGCGAGGTAACGGTTTTTAAACCGATTTTCGATGTTGGCGAGTACTGACCTTTTGTGAGGCCATAAATTTCGTTGTTGAAGAGCAATACATTAAGGTCGGGATTTCTTCTCAGGGTATGAATGAAATGGTTGCCGCCAATAGAGAGTGCATCGCCATCACCCGTTCCAACCCATACGCTCAGTTCCGGACGAGCAATTTTCAGTCCGGTTGCCATCGGCAGTGCTCGCCCGTGAATACCGTGAACACCATAAGTTGCCAGATAATAGGGAAGGCGTGATGAACATCCTATACCGGAAAGAAAGACAATGTTCTCCGGCGTAACGCCGAGTTCTGGCAAAACTTGTTTCAGTTGCTGCAGTACAGAATGATCACCGCATCCGGGACACCATTTCGGTTCCTGGTCTGAAGCAAAATCCTTTGCAGTTAGAGGAGCCGTTAAGGCTTTTATTGTTTTGTCGTTATCGGTCATGATTTAAGCTCCTTTAATAAATCGGTGATTTTAGTCAGTATTTCCATCTCATTAAACGGCACTCCCTGCACCTTGGTATAACTTTCAGGGGCTATCAGGAAGGTGTCACGGATAACATGGACAAGCTGCCCATTATTCAACTCGGGGATCATCACCTGTTTATAATTGCCAAGAATTTCTTTAAGGTTTTTCGGGAACGGATGAATATAACGGAGGTGTGCATGTGCAACACTGTATCCCTTTTCGAGAGCCTGCTCGACAGCGGTTTTAATGGCTCCATAAGTTGAGCCCCATCCAAGAATAAGCAAATCACCCGTGAGCGGCCCATTATCGATGCTCTGAAGCGGAATGCTGTCAGCTATCCGGTCGATTTTTTCGGCACGAAGCTTCGTCATCAGCTCATGATTTTCAGGGTCATGGGAGATATTACCGGTTTCATGCTGCTTTTCAAGGCCACCGATACGATGTTCGAGTCCTCTGGTTCCCGGTATTGCCCAAGAGCGAACCTGACGTTCATCGCGTTTGTAAGGCAGATAGGGAGAGTCGCCCGGCTCTCTTGCTGGCTGAAAACGGGGAGTGATTTTAGCAAGATTGTCCGGACTTTCGACTTCCCATGGTTCAGAACTCAACGCAAGATAACCGTCAGAGAGGCAGATGACCGGAGTCATATGCTCAACGGCAATTCTTGCAGCTTCGTAGGTGGCATAGAAACAGTCAACGGGAGAGTGCGCAGCAATCACAGGTAGTGGCGCTTCTCCATGTCGGCCGTACAGAGCCATGAACAAATCGGACTGTTCCGGTTTTGTTGGCAGACCGGTGGATGGACCACCACGCTGAACATTGATAACAACCAGCGGGATTTCAAGGATAACGGCGAGACCAAGTGCTTCTGTTTTCAGCGCAAGTCCCGGGCCGGAAGTGTTTGTGGCGGCAAGAGCACCGCCATAAGCTGCGCCAATGCTGCTGACGATACCGGCAATTTCATCTTCAGCCTGAAAGGTTTTTACTCCGTACTTTTTCTTTTTAGCCAGAGTCTGCAAGATCTCTGTTGCCGGTGTGATAGGGTATGAACCCAGGAACAGTTCAAGGCCCGCCTTTCTGGAAGCCGCGGTCAGAGCGATAGCGCATGCTTCATTACCGGTAACACGGCGATAGATGCCATGCTGTTTGTGTGGTGAAATATCGAAGCGTCCGAGGTTAGCAAAGAGTTCCGTTTCATCACCGAAGTAATAACCGGCTTTCATCGCCTTGATGTTTGCTTCGGCCATCCAGACATTCTTTTTAAACTTGGCATACATCGTCTCCATCGTCCCCTCAAACGGAAGGGTGTAGAGCCAGTAAAGCAAGCCCAGCACAAACATGTTTTTACAACGGTCAATCTCTTTGCTGCTGAGGCCGCTCTCTTTAAGTGCTTCACGGGTAAGCTGCAGAATCGGCACAGGAAACACAATATAGTTGTCGAGAGATCCGTCGTAAAGGGGATTAGCACCTTCGGGATAGCCCGCAAGCTTCAGGTTTTTCTCATCAAACCCTTCAGTGCCGGCAATAATGATGCCGCCACGATGGAGGTTTTTCAGATTTGCCTTAAGCGCCGCCGAGTTCATGGCGACCATCACATCAAATCGGGCACCCGGCGTATAGACAGGTTTGCTGCTGAACTGGAGCTGAAATCCCGAAACACCAGCAACGGTACCTGCAGGAGCCCTGATTTCGGAAGGAAAATTCGGGAATGTATTCAACTCTGAACCGTGAATTGCTACGGTATTGGCGAATTGTGTACCGGTCAACTGCATGCCATCACCGGAATCTCCTGCAAAAAGCACGGAAACGCTCGTTTTGGATGTAACATTAACCTGTCTGGGTGTCTTTTTTTTATCAGTCATTGTTCCCTGTAAATTACTTATCAAGGTTAGTAAACAGCAAGAAAATCCCTGCGTCAATGAACATCGCCACACGGAGGCCATTGAGTTGTTATCTGGTGAAATGTACTACTGGTGGGTAAAGAGAAGACAAAACAAGATCAATACAGTCTTCTGCAAGAAAAAATATAAGAATTCAGCCGTGTTAAAACAAGTTTTTCATTGTTTTAACTTAAGATTTCTTTTCAATGACAATATTGTTTTTTGTCAGGTATGCCTGCCATTCCTGTTCTTCAAGAATCGGGCAGTCAGCAGATAAATCACAGAAATCGCAACGCTGTATGCCATAGACCTGTTCCATCCAGCAACCGGTAGTGCTTTTGGAAACTTCATTGACATGATTGGGATTCGCCTTAACTATTCTGGCCGAAATATCCATCAGTTCCAGAATATCCTTTCGCCGTTGATGATGTTCTACTCCCCAACTCATAACAATTCTCCTGTTTTAACCCTGAATAGAGATGGATGCCGATACCAAATGCCCAGCTTCCATTAATATAGTTTTTTTCAAAAAAAGTTTACATAGCCACCTCAGATTCCATCAAATTATCCCGGGAGAGCAGTTGTGTTACTGGGCGCTGTTATGAAAAGCTGTGCGTCAAACGATTGCATAAAAACAGGAAGCCAGTGTTATGAACTGACTTCCTCTCAATGACATTCACCTGATGTTCCTCCATGCTTATGTCATAACTGATAACATGGAGGAATAGCTCCGATACACTAAACGATTACAGGACAAGGTCTGATGCCGCGAGAGAGGTAACTCCCAAAAGCTGTATAGAAAATTCCGGCTGGAGATCACTGTCGGTATTCCCATAAAGTATTCCTGTGGCACTGTCGAACTGCAGTTGGCCCGGGGCCGTAAATGAATCCGTACCGGCAAGAATCACATGGCTGAACGCCTGAATGCCTGACAGATTACCATTGGCATCGATACCGGTGAGGTCGATTTTATCTTCTCCATGGGTGAAGTCAGTAATCTTGTCCATGGTTGCTGAGGTAATGCCGCTGTCACTTTCAGAGGTGAATCTGAAAATATCGTTCCCAAAGCCACCGGTCAAACTGTCGGCTCCTGCCCTGCCTATCAGGATATCGTCGCCTTCGCCACCATCCAACAGGTCGTTGCCAGTGCCTCCATACATGAGGTCATTGCCGGTTCCACCGGTCAGCGTGTCGTTGCCGGCGTGACAGAATATCGTACTGTCGGGCGTCGGTGTCAGGGAGCCGGTGACCGGCTTGATGACTACGGTCTGCACCAGGGAAGCCGATGCTCCAATCTGGTCTGTGGCAGTGAAGCTGACGGCCCGATTCTCCGTGCCGGGTGTGTCGCTGATGTTGTTAAAGCTTATGGCGCGGGCAACATCCTGCACGAGTGCGTTGGTGGCATTGGCGTTGAAGCTGAAGCTCCAGGTGTCGCCGTTATAGACTGCG
>CAIPKT010000054.1 GCA_903865705.1 uncultured Chlorobiaceae bacterium | reverse complement strand
GGTATCAACGATGATTACAGGCGCGGTGTCAATGCTGATGACAGGGGTTGCACCGGCACTGCCAGTATTGCCAGCGGCATCGGTATAGCTCGCGTTGGCAACCGCAATCGTTGCGGTACCGGAGGCAAGACCAGGCGTCGGCGTAAAAGTTGCCGTACGAACCAGGCCCGTGCCGCTCAAAGCGCCAAGGGTACCTCCGGCGAGAGTTATATCAGAGGCCGTAAAACTGGTACCAGGATCTTCGCTGAACGTAAAGGTGATCGCTGCTGTCTGACCGGCGCTTAAGGCTGCCGTGCTGCTGGTGATCGCTACGGTCGGGGCCAGAGTGTCGATGCTGATTGCAGGCGTTGTTCCGGCACTGCCAGCATTACCTGCGGCATCGGTGTAGCTCGCGTTGGCAACCGCAATCGTTGCGGTGCCGGAGGCAAGACCTGGAGTCGGCGTAAAGAGCGCCGTACGAACGAGGCCCGTGCCGCTCAGGGCGCCAAGAGTACCTCCGGCGAGAGTTATATCAGAGGCCGTAAAACTGGTACCAGGATCTTCGCTGAACGTAAAGGTGATCGCTGCTGTCTGCCCGGTAAGGAGAGTACTCTTGTCACTCGTGACGGCTACCGTCGGCGGAGTCGTATCCGGAGCAGGATATAAAAGCTGGACAGTCCCATTCCCAAAAACCAGTTGTTCAACACTTTTCAGATTGAACGTCAATTGGGTACCGCCAGCACTTGCACCAGTCACGACAATGACTCCGCTGGCATCGGCTGGAGCTATGGTAAATCCCGTACTGAGAAACTTGTTAAGGTAGGTAACACCTTTAGCGAAAACAAACGTATCAGTCCCTCCAGCCCCATCTATTGTGTAAACACTCCCACTTACCGGAGGGCTGGTGCTGAACGTACTGAAACTGTAATTATTATTAATACCGGTTCCAATTACTGGAGTATAAACAGGCATGATGCGCTCTCCTTATTGATTAATTGATTGTTCTTGTCGATATCTCTTTCGGACAAGGCGCTTTGACGAGGCAGCTTTCGCTGAAAACAGCGGCAAAAAGCAATAATGCACAATCACAGCAGGGTAAATTACATTCATGATAGGCATGAATGCCTTAAAGCAATATTAATCGGAGCTTAAATTTTGCCTAAAAGCACAAAAAAAGTACACTGGAAGTTTTGGATGAGGAGGAAAGAGTTATGACCTGCAAGGCAGTATGCCGTCGGCGGTCATACTCAGATGAGACAAAAAGCTGTCCGCCACTTAGCCCCCCTGCGGGGAGCGACTAGCGGACAAGCATTGGAATTCACGTATTTCGGAAGTCAGAACTCACGCGAGAGGCCAACCTGAACGAATGAGGCACTGAATGGCTTCAGTCCAGGGTCACCGCCACCCGTCATGCTCCAGCCTGCACGCTGCTCGTAATTCTCATATTTAAGGTCGACAATCCAATCCTTGGCAATCCTTTTTTCAACCTTGATGCCAAGGGTGAGCGCACCAAAGGAGGAGAGGCGCTGATCCATAGAAGTAATGCCCAACGGAGTGCCAGCTATAAATAAGGGCAAAAAGTAGTCATTTCTTCCCGGATCTGCAGGGTCAACCGGCAAATAAAAGTCTGCCGCAGTCTGGGAGTAGAACCTCACCGATGGCGTCACCGTCCACTCATGCGGAAGCGACTGCAGATATTCCAGACCAAACGTATGGGCTCTGATACCGAAAGAGTCGGTATAATAGCGGTAAGAGAGATGGCTCGTACCGTCAATTGCAGCAAAATGGTGGTTCCATCGGGTCATCACCGTCTTGCTCTCCCGCCTGTCTGGCCTGTAATCATATGTCTTGTAGGGATCATCAAAATAGCCCCTGCCCTTTGAATAACCAAGATTCAACTGAACGATATCCTGCTTCGTCAAGACCTGCGTAACACCAAGAGCCCCGGCAACAGTCCTCTTCTCCTCGATGCGTCCCAAATCCCGCCATTCTGAATTGTTGGCAGCAATGGTATCTGTGGTATAGCTGCCGCCAAAGGTGAAGGTGGTATTCTTGTCCTCGGTCGAAATGCTTGCCTGTGCGGAATAGCCACGCGAAATGTAGTCGTTTTCCTCCGAATAGCTGCCTCCAACGGTCACACTTCCCTGAGGCAGGTAACGGGTGACGCTCAGGTCACCAGCATCGCGCTGTTCCCTGATTGGTGACGCACCGGAAATGAAATGGTCAATATTGCTATGATAATCAGGAGAAGCCCCCGTTACAGAGTCGTAGGTGTAGGAGGTGCTGATCGACCACTTGCCAGCTATCGGCGCCATGGCTGAAACCGTGTAGGCATTGACCGACATACGATCTTCGCTAACAGGCTGGCTTTCCTTGTAATTAAGATACTTAAAGGCCACAATGCCTTTTTCAGGGGCCGCTTCGGCAAATGCGGCGTTCGAGAAGGGCAGTGTCATGGCTGCGGCAAAAAGTGCGGCGCCGATGACATGCGTTTTTTTTGTCGGGAGTGATTTCATAAGAGTATCATGAAAATTTAAATTCAGGTTAATTGCAACCGCAGCCACCACCGCCTACACCGGCACCGCCGGATGCGGCCTCTTTGCTGCTGTAGATGTGCTCGGTGTACTTGTTGTCAAGCGGATCGCCCTCAAAGGTCATCTCTGGTCGGGCGAGCGTCTCTTTTTCCCAAGGCTGAACGGCAGACCCGATCGAGCAGCCAGACAAACCCAGCACCAACAACAGAAGAGCGTAAAGAGGGTTCAGCAATACATTTTTTTTCATTTTTTTGCCTCCAGTGCAGCCTTAATTTCTTGTTCAAGTTTTTCGCGATCAGCCTCTTTAAATCCTAAATGCTGAGAGATTAATTTGCCATCCCTGCCAATAAGAAAACTGGTCGGCATTCCCTTTACGCCATAATTTTTCGGTGTCACCCCTTTTGACTCAAAAGCAACGGTAAAGTGAGCCGGAGTCTGTGCCAGAAACTTTTTGGCATCTTCGGTTTTGCTGTCGAGATTGACTCCGATTATCTTCAGCCCCTGAGCTTTGTATTTGTCCTGCATGTCGTTCATCCAGCCGAACGACTGTTTGCAGGGTCCGCACCACGATGCCCAAAAATCGACATAGACCACAGAACCCGCCGTACTCGAAAGCGATACCGTACCCTGCGTTCCTGGCAAGCTGAAATCAGGAGCCTTGCTGCCAGCCTCAAGCGCGTAGGAGGTACCGTTACAACTCAAACACAAAAAAGAGGCGACAAGAAACGCCTTTAATTTTTTTTTCTGAAAAATCACCATAGTCGTAGGGTTTGGTTGAGAAATGTGCCGGTGAAGCGGTTTATCGCGATAGCCCCATAGTGCTTACAGGTATCGCCTCTTGTATTTTCAACTTTTATGTTACGTAATAAAACCTTAAAAGCACATTAACAAATGCTTAAAATTCACTTAAAAGGAGAACAGAGGGCAATCCGGCAAGCATTGAGAACGGCAGGGCACAA
Source organism: uncultured Chlorobiaceae bacterium (assembly GCA_903865705.1). GTDB lineage: Bacteria > Bacteroidota > Chlorobiia > Chlorobiales > Chlorobiaceae > Chlorobium. Next base: position 8,435 of record CAIPKT010000054.1, on the reverse strand, counting down.
AAAAAGAGCTGCATGTTCATTCTGTATAAACATGCAGCCCTTGTAGCTACGGTGTCTCCTGACTGACTATCCTGATAGTTATGATACTTCACACCCAATAAACCCCGTTCCAGAGGAGCATTCAAAACTCAAGCCCTACTTTGATACCATATTCTTTGGAGTTATTTTGAGGCTCTATAATACCACTTGAATCATGAACAACCAGCTCGGAAGTTGCCTTATACCTGGCCAGTTCTGAATCATTGATATTCCAATATCGGAAAAACGGCTCAAATGAAAGAAGAGAAGCGTTGCCAATTTTTTTGGTGACTTTGACAGACGCTCTCAAGCCATATCCAACACTCTGATGATTCGTAAACGTGGGCAAAGGTGTATAATGAGAGTTCACCTGGGTTCCGTACCAAAATAAATCATACTCAAAAGAACCGTCAAGACTCCATCCATCTTTAAAACTGGACGATATTTCAACACCGATGGGAGAGTAATAGTAATTTGACTGCCTGTCATACCCTCTGCTTCCCGTTGTTGACGTCATCCCGTATGAGTTATCAGTCAATCTCCGATACCCAAACCCCAAATATTGGACCATAACGACTGAGCCATTATCGAACAAATTTTGGCCAAACAGGACTCTTGTTTCAAATTTGGAATCAGGAACACCCTGCATGGTACCAGTACGTAAAGAGGTATAGTCAACCGAACCCCATGCAGCATCGGCTTCCGTTCTGAGCACATCAAAAAGACCATAATTATGCCCGCGAAGTGAGTATGCAACTGAAACTCCGTACATAACACCTGAGTTTTGCATATATCCCGGTTCCTTGTAGGTGAAGTGTGACAAGGACGGAGCAATTTCAAAAGAGTTCCCTTGAACGGTAGATGACGCGCGAAGAGTGCCTAAAACAAAAAAATGCAGACACACAACACACACAAGAGCTTTGAATATCGTAGTTTTCACTCTTTTCCCCATTTACGGTTTGAAAAATTATTCCCGGCAGCAAACACTACTTACAGTTCACTTCGCTCAGTAGAACAAAAGGGCGGTATCGAACCAAGCGAAGTAAAAACTTATCCCTACCCCAAGGAGCTAAAACTCCCGGGAGATACCGAGCTGAATGCTTCGGGCACTAAACGGAGCAAGGGCCTTATCAGCATGACCACTCAATGCCCATTCACTCCGCTGCTCATAAAACTCTACCTTTCCATCAACCAGCCAGTCCGTACCTAATTTTTTGCTCACTTTCAACCCTAATGTCACCGCCCCAAACGCTGAAAGTCGCTGATCCAAACTGTAGTATACTGAGCTGGCAGAAGGAGTCGTCACAACCCGTGGATCCGTCTGTTCAGCAGCGCTGGTAGCAAGGTAGAAATCAGCCTCATTTTGAGTATAAAGCCGAAGAAGAGGTGCGACCGTCAAACCATTCCCCAAAGGCTGCACATACTCGCCTTCAAGGGTGTGTGCATTTATACCGAAGGTATCGGTATAGTAACGGTATGAAGTACGCGCCGTCCCGTCAGAACCTTCAAAATGGTGATTCCACCTACCCATCACCGTCGTATTATTGCGTTTATCAGGCCTCTTGTCATAATACTTGTAAGGATCCGAGTAATAACCCTCGCCTTTACTATACCCAACGTTGACCTGAATGATATCGTTCTTCGATAAAACCCTCGTAACTCCTATAAGCGCAGCATTAATATTTTTTGTAGCCGTGACATTAGGTTGCGACTTAGGTGTAATCGTATCATTTGTAATGCTGCCGCCAAGCGTAAAGGTGGTATTTTTATCCTCTGTAGAGAGGCTTCCCTGCAAAGAGTAACTGCGTGAGAGATAGTCAGACTCCTTTGAGTAGCTCGTCCCCACAGCAACATTGCCACTTGGAAAATAACGGGTAAGCTGGGCATCAACAACCTTGCGAGTGTCTGTCATGTGGGTCAATCCATACGTGTGGTAGGTCGGAGATGCACCTGAAACCGAATCCGAAATAAAGGTTGTCGCAAGAGACCACTTACCTGCTATCGGTACCATCGCCATAATCGAATAGGCATTGACACTGATGCGGTCAAGAGCAGTTGACCCTGTAGTCGTAGAGACGTTTGAGGGCGTAACAACAGAAGGTGTCACAGTCGGCAAAGCTGATGCACCGGAAACAAGATTTACCCATACAGCGGAATTGTGATGCTCATTCTCATGCTCAATTCTGTCCTCATCATCCTCATCCTCACTTCTTGCAGTACCGGAGGCGACTGAACTACCCAAAGCGCCCTGATGCTCCTGATAGTTAAGATATTTAAAACTGATGATTCCTCGCTCCGGAGCGACATCTGCCGAAGCAAACTGCACAGAGGGCAGCATCATTGCCGCAGTGGTGAGAGCAGTCCCAAGAAGGGTTGACCTTTTTTTACTCTTTGATCTCATAGTGGGGGTAAGTTAAAATTCAGGTTAATTGCATCCGCATCCGCCGCCGCCTACCCCGGCACCGCCGGATGCTGCCTCTTTGCTGCTGTAGATGTGCTCGGTGTACTTGGTATCAAGCGGATCGCCCTCAAAGGTCATCTCAAGCCGGGCGAGCGTCTCTTTTTCCCAAGGCTGAACGGCAGACCCGATCGAGCAGCCAGACAAGCCCAGCGTCAACAACAGAAGAGCGTAAAGAGGGTTCAGCAATACATTTTTTTTCATTTTTTACCTCCAGTGCAGCCTTAATTTCTTGTTCAAGTTTTTCGCGATCAGCCTCTTTAAACCCTAAATGCTGAAAGATTATTTTGCCATCCCTGCCAATAAGAAAACTGGTCGGCATTCCCTTTACTCCATATTTTGATGGTGTCACTCTTTTTGAGATACCGTACCCTGCGTTCCCGGCAGGCTGAAATCAGGAGCCTTGCTGCCAGCCTCAAGCGCGTAGGAGGTACCGTTACAACTCAAACACAAAAAAGAGGCAACAAGAAACGCCTTTAATTTTTTTTTCTGAAAAATCACCATAGTCGTGGGGTTTGGTTGAAAAATGTAATGGGGAAGTGGTTTGTCGGGATAGCCCCATAGAGGCTAAAGGTATCGGCTATTGTTTTTCTAAGTTTAATGTTACGCAATAAAACCTTAAAAGTTCATTAGCTGATGCTTATAAATCACTTAAAAAGAAAAGAGAAGGACTCAGCAAGCATTGAGAACGGAAGGGCACAAAAAAAGAGCTGCATGTTCATACAGAATGCACATGCAGCTCTTTCACAAACAGGCGTTTCCCTGAAATCAGGAAAGCCGAATCAACAAGCGATCAGAAACCAGCCCTGACAGCCAGAATAACGGTATCCTGATTGGTATTGCCAGTAGTTGCGTTTACAGACCGCTCTTTGGTAAAATGAGTGTAGGTCGTGGTCAGTGAGACGTTCGGAGCGATATACCATGCAACTGATGGAGCAATCGTTGGCTGATGCACATCATAAGGAGCTGTGACTCTTTTAGCTGCATTCGATACATCTGCATAGGCAAGCTTTGCAAAAAGCCAAGGATAGATGTAGTATCCCGCCTCGATTTTAACATTGTTGAGCTCAAGATCACGATCGCGACTTACTGCTGCGCCGAGGAGGAAGTCATTATAGACACCCTGTACATCACCACCGTAAACAAGACTCTCGCCCAGATACGTAGCGGTAAAACCATTTACTACAGTAAGCCCGGTGGCCGCGTCAACTAATGCTGTTGTGTTCTTGGAGTAGGAAAGACCGGCACCGATGGTAACCTGGTTGTCGAGGCCGTTATACTGGTTGCCAAACTCTCCATTTGCTCCGCTGAGCAAGCCCGCACCGAAAAGCTTTACCTTGCCGCGAAGATAGAGAATATCATCAATTGTATTCTCTGTTGCGATAATCGGAGTAATGGTTTTTGCTGCCATGCTGGCACCTGCAGTTATGGAGTAACCACCGGTTTCACCCTGAGTGTAGTTCAACTCAGCATACGTTCCTGGAGCAGGAAGGACTCCGGAGACGTTGACAACGCCTCCAACAGTCACACCGTTCCAAGAAACGTTGCTGAAGTTGTTGCCCAAAGCAAAATTGAAGCCTGGAGAAAACTGATAGACCGCCCTGACATTACACTGAATAGGGGTATCAACCGTAGATTTTTTTACGCCAGCATCTGTGTCGGTCTCAACCGTAGCGCCACCAAATCCAAGAACTTCACCAAAAACAGAGATGTTATCGCCGATTGTTGCACCAAAAAAGAGTGCGGCAGTTGCCGGAACGTTGTAATTGAACTCGTCTTTTGCTGCGATGACACCTGCAGGTGTTCTTGAATCCTCCTTATAGCTGACAATGTTGCCAGTAAGAACAACGCTCAGCGGATCGAACTGTGGAAAAGAGCCGCTTACAGGAGCATGAACACCTTTTGCCCAGTCAGTGGTTCCGATCTGGATATCCTTCTGCTTGGTAAATGCCGCTTCAGCGTTTGCCGGCATGCGGTAACCGTTATTCTTGAAGGCTTCACCGACGGCGTTCCTCTGCGGCATGCCGGAGTGACACATGTAACATGATACCTGATACTTTCTTGCCCAGGACGGTATTGCTGAGCCCTCTGTGCTCCAGAACAACGCTGGAACCATACAGACAGAAACAATACTTGCAAATGTCGTTTTTTTCATAAGCCGACTACTCCATGTTTTTGATTGAATGATTGTCTTTTTTTTGCCAACAACGGTATAAAAAAAAAGGATGCGCATCACATGCAAATCCTCGGATGACACCGGCCTTCGTTGTTCATCAACGGAACATTGAGTAACAGCCCGAACAACGCAGTGTTCTTAATTATCATTTATTTAACATAAATTTCCAACTTTTTTTTCACGGAACAAGAGACAAACGAGAAAAAACCTTGTAAACAGGATAAAAAGGAGTAATTAAGCGCAAGATAGCAGGCGACCTGCCAAGCAAAAAGCTAACAATTGTGAATAGCGACAGAGCCAAAAGCGCAATAAAATGGGCTGACTTATAAAAAAGCCACAAGTACAGGCTTTTCTGCGATCTCTATTTCTTTATGGGGAATTTCTTAGTTAAAATATATTTAAAAAATAAGTAAAGTCAAATTTTTCTTTTGCTGATGAGAAGTGATGTCAGCGTCAGATCTTTGGGGAGTCACGATTGCTATTTGTTAAACTCGCCCGGCTCTCTTATCTTTTGCAGGCGTATAACGGGGTATTGCGGTGCTGTGAACGAATAGTCGGCGCATCTGGTATAATGACAGCGATGGTTTGCCACTCATGATGCCTCAATGCGTTGCCGCTGGGAGTGGGCTCAATGGTCGGGTTCCATTCGTTTTTATCAATAATAAGGTTTTTTTTCAACAGGTTGTCATTATGGTGGTTCCCTCTCGTCGCTTGTTTCAGCCTCCCTGGGAGTTCAGGGAGTCTGCTCTTTTTACGGCAGTTGCTGTTATTGCCGGCTTTACCATTCAGTATGTTGCGTCAGGCCGTGGTGTTGCAATGCCTCACCTGCCCTTTAACGCCATTGCGCTTACGCTTTTTGCCTTACTGGTGCTGAGCATCGGTCTGGGCTTCCGGGAGGCTCCGACGGTCAAGTGGTTCGGAGGAATTCCGCTGGGGCTTTGCCTGATTTTTGCGATCGCACTGCTTTCGCTGATAGGTGGTGTTGTGCCGCAGACAGCCGTTGCGCCAGGCTCATTGCCTGCTCTTCTGGGACTGAACCAGATTTTTTCAAGCTGGCCTTTTGCCCTCATTATTCTGCTCTTTCTCGCAAATCTTGGTCTTTCGCTGTCGTGGAGGCTGGTGCCTTTCAAGACGCAAAACATTCAGTTTATCCTGTTTCATGCAGGCTTCTGGATAGCGCTTTCATGCGGCATTTTCGGTTCTCCCGACTTGCAGCGACTGGTGATGAAGGTTGATGAAGGCTATGAGAGCAACCTCGGTTATACCATGGAGAGCGAGACACCTCAGAAGCTGCCGTTTTCGGTGTTTCTGCATGACTTTTCACTTGAAGGGTATCCTCCGCAACTGTTTTTGTTTGATCCACAAAGCAACCAGCCTCTTGAGGAGCTGACAAAAACAACTACCCTTGTCCGGAAAGGGGTGAAGGCATCATGGAAAGGTATTGATGTTGAGGTGCTCGACTTTTTGCCCTATGCGCTGCCCGGAAAAAACGGGATTCCCGAGCCGGCCGACAGCACAGCGGGGATTCCCTTTGCAAAAGTGAGGATCACCAGCAGCGGAGCGCCAATTGAAGGCTGGGTCAGCACGGGGAGCCCCATGATGAAACCTGATGCTGTAGTGTTTCAGCAACTCGTTCTTCTTATGATGCCCGGTTCGCCGAAAGCGTTCCTTTCGGAGGTTACCGTCCATGATGAAAGTGGCGAGCAGACAAAAGCGACCCTTGAGGTCAACCATCCGATAACCTTTATGGGATGGAAACTCTACCAGATGGGGTACGACACAAACGCCGGGCGATGGTCGCAGTACAGCTTGATAGAGGTGATTCATGACCCCTGGCTGCCGGCAGTCTATCTTGGCTTTTTTATGATTATGGCAGGGAACCTGCTGTTTTTCTGGAATGGCATTAAACAAGCGGAGGGGGCAGCATGATTATTAATTTTACTACAGCCGCCATAGTGGCTATTTCCTGCTGGGCGCTCGGCTCTCTCTTGAGCTTTTTTGCCCGGAAAACTCCCGCACTGAAACTTCCAGCCTTTATTCTCTCTTTTGGAGGATCCGTGGTTATGGTGGGCTTTATCGCTTTCTACTGGTCACTCCTCGACCGTCCACCACTCAGAACACTTGGCGAAACACGGCTTTGGTATGCGGCGCTTATTCCGCTTGTCGGCTTTCTGGTTGAGTACCGCTGGAAGATTGTGTGGCTGAAATACTATTGCATGGCGCTGGCCTCATTTTTTCTTGGCATCAACATGCTTCATCCCGAAGTGTTCGACAAAACCCTGATGCCTGCCCTGCAGAGCCCCTGGTTTATTCCGCATGTCATCGTCTATCTGGTAGGTTATGTACTGCTTGCGGCATCTTCGGTGACGGCAGTACACAACGTCTCCCTCCAGTTGAGGCACAAGGCAAATGATGCCGGAGAATCGGTCTCACATTATCTGGCACTGCTTGGATTTGTGCTGCTCTCCTTCGGCCTGATCTTCGGTGCGCTCTGGGCAAAAGAGGCATGGGGCCATTACTGGACATGGGATCCAAAAGAGACCTGGGCTTTCCTCTCCTGGCTGGCTTATCTCGGCTATCTTCATGCATACCGTTACAAGATTGACCGCGCCAAACTGCAATGGTATTTGGCTCTCTCTTTTGTGGTACTGCTGGTCTGCTGGTTCGGGGTCAACTATCTCCCCTCTGCACAAAACAGCGTCCACACCTACACGCAAAGCTAAACCCATTACATCCCTGCACAGCCCTGCTTCGGCGGGGCTTAGCTGGCTATTTTTTCCGCTTCGCCCGCTTTGTGAACAGCTCCGCCTCCTCATGCAAAAAAGTTTAGTCTTGATCACTAAATCTTACCCGATTACTGCACTACAATCATTTTATTTCGTATAATCTACTTGCTGACAGATAATCTTATTAACAGATAATCTTAATGAGGTGCATAATGGCATTAGAACACGCAAAAAAATTCATTGATCAACTAAAATCTGATGAGACGTTACGGTATCGTTTTGAAGCATTCATAGCTGCTGAAGGTTTTTCATTTCCACTGAATGAGATTAAGATAACGGAAAGAGAAGAACCGAAAGAGTCCCCTAAAAAACGTGGTTACAAGCGAGACTTTTCTAATCTCAAGGGTTATGAGAATTGGGTAGGATAGATCCAATCACAAGTCACCTTGGAGTAGTACATATTCCACTTCAGAAAGGCAATTTATTTTGACTCTTAAATGCTTTTCAGCGGTCAGCAAGAAAATGAGAAGGTTTTTCTTCCCGTTACGGTTTTGTTAGCTCATAACAGCTTGCTTCCTTATGCTCATACAGGCATACCTTACAATACCTTAGCGCCCTATAAAAAAGGTGGCTACTTTTCTGGCAATCGCTGGACATGTCACTTTCCGATGCAGAAACGCTCAAAGATGACATTCAGAATTTCTTCATTAACCACACGCCCGGTAATTTCACCTACGTACTCAAGTGCAGAACGCAGCTCAAAGGCTATGAGCTCGGTGCCGGATTGGTTTTTTATAAGTTCCTGCGCATTTTCAACAGCATCAGATGCGTTGCGGAGCGCTTCGTAATGGCGCAGACTGGTGACGAGCACACTTGCTTCTTGTTGTTTGTTCAGCCCTTCAGCTATATGGCCCATCAAGTGCTTGAGGCCCTCAAGCCCTTCTTTCCTGGCAGCGGCTATACCGCAGACATCGCAACCGGTCGCTGCGCGAAGTTGCTGGAGCCGTTCAGCACTTTCCAGGGTCAGGTCGGTTTTATTGGCGATCACGATCAGGTG
>CAIPKT010000053.1 GCA_903865705.1 uncultured Chlorobiaceae bacterium | reverse complement strand
ACCGGTTCAGGATTTTTTGGACTCACTTTCTTCCAAAGAAAGTCAAAAAATCACATGGGTGCTTAACCTGTTGGAGTCGATACCGATGGTACCGCAAGAATATTTTAAAAAGCTTCAAAATACTGACGGAATCTGGGAGGTCAGAGTTCATCAGGCTAATAATGCATTCAGATTTTTGGGATTTCAAGACAAAGGAAAGCTTGTTATTCTGACCAATGGGTTTGCCAAGAAATGCCAGAAAACGCTACCACAGGAAATCTCCTTGGCAGAGCAACGAAAAAAAGAATATCAGGAGAGTACACACCATGAGTGACTTGCAGAAATACATTATAAAGCGTAAAGCCGAAGACCCTGAGTTTGCTGATGGTTATGATGAAGGATTCAAGAACTTCAGAATCGGGGTAATGCTGAAACAGGCCAGGAAAAATGCCGGGTTGACACAGGATGAGCTTGCCGAAAAACTCAAGACGCATAAATCAGCAATCTCACGAATTGAGAACCATGCAGAGGATATCAGGCTCTCTACACTTTCACATTATGCCGAAGCCTTGGGTAAAAAACTGGAAATACTGATTCAGTAAAAGGGATCCTTTTTTCCATGGGCGGCACCGGTGCTGGAGAACTGGATCAGGAAAAGCTGCCCTACCTGCTTCTGCTTAAATACCATGCCATCCCGGACGCGGTTGCGACACTTGGCTCAACGGATAAAATTCTTTCAACTTTTATTGATTTTCAGAAAAACCTGTACTGGCCGAGAGCGGTATAATTGCTTTTTTGTGCCGATAAGCTTGGGGTTTTGTATGTTCAGGGGTTGCTGTTCCGTCTATGAAGAGGTATTGCTGTGGCGGAATGGCTGTAACGTATTTATTTTATAAGGTATAAAAAGGTTTTAATGGCAGACGGGATTGTTTTCAGGAGGGGGGATATTATTGAGTTGACGGTCACTGATCTGGCGGAGAAAGAGCAGTGTTTCGGGCGGCTGGATAATGGTATGGCGGTCATGGTGATCGGAATGCTTGCGATTGGTGACCGGGTGTCGGCCAGGATAAAAAAAGTGAAGCAGCGCTATATTGAGGCCATTGCTGTTGAGGTGCTTGAAGCTTCGCCCGACAGGACGGAGCCGGTGTGCAGCTATTTTGGGGTTTGCGGTGGGTGCAAGCTGATGCATATCCGCTATGATGCGCAGCTTTTGTACAAGCAGAAAAAGGTGAAGGATGCTTTGGAGCATCTCGGTGATTTTGTTGATCCTCCGGTTATGCCAACTCTTGCTTCTCTTGACCCGGTTCATTACCGGAACAAGATTGAATTTTCATGCTCAAATATGCGCTACCTGCTGACGGAGGAGCTTTCGCTTGAAGTGCTTCAGCGTCCGAAGGAGTTTGCGCTTGGTTTTCATACTCCCGGCAATTTTGAGAAGGTGATCGATATTGATTACTGTTATCTGGCCAAGGAGTCGATGAACAGGGTGCTTGCGTTGACTCGTGAATTTGCGCTGGCCAATGCTCTTGAGCCTTATGGAGCCAAGGCTCATACCGGTTTTTTGCGCAATCTTGTGGTCCGGTTCAGTGAAAACCGCGATGAGGTTATGGTTAACCTTGTTACCTCCTGGTATGATGAGGAGCTGATGCAGCGTTACCGGGTACACCTTGAATCAGGGATGGCCGGGCAGAAGATGACGGTGGTCAACAATGTGACCGAGCGAAAGAATACGGTTGCAACCGGCGAAAAAGAGTTTACGCTCAGCGGTACGGGATACATTACCGAGCGTCTTGGTGGTCTTGATTTCAGGATATCGGCGAACTCCTTTTTTCAGACAAACTCTTCTCAGGCGGAGGTGCTTTACCACAGCATTCTGGAGGTTGCAGGGCTGAGGCCGGAGGATACGGTTTATGACCTTTATTGCGGCACAGGAACCATAACTCTTTATATGGCAAAGCACTGCCGTCAGGTGGTTGGTCTTGAGGTGGTTGAGAGTTCCATCAGCGATGCTCGTTCCAATGCGGCGTTTAATGAAATTGAAAACGCGGCATTTTTCCAGGTTGATCTCAAGGATTTTCACGGCATGCTTGATCTGCTCGAAAGCTATGATGCTCCGGGGGTGATCATCACCGATCCTCCGAGGGCGGGTATGCACCCAAAGGCGCTTACTACCATGCTTCGGCTCAAGCCAAGGAGGATTATCTACGTCAGTTGCAATCCGGCAAGTCTTGCCCGTGACGGTAAGGAGATTTGCCTTCAGGGCTACAAGCTCTTATCGGTACAGCCGGTAGACATGTTTCCGCATACCAGCCATATCGAGAGTGTTGCCTGTTTTGAGCTCGATGGCTTAGTGGCGGTTACTCAAGCTCAGGAGGGCTGATTCGTGCAGCATCGGATGCTGATTTGCCGGCTTCCCAGGCCATAAATTTCTCGACATCCTTGCTGATTGAGGCAAAAACTGCTGAAATGATGGCGGCATCGTCGACAAACCCGATAAACGGTATGAAATCGGCAATCGCATCAAAGGGAGAGACAAAGTAAATTAGGGCGGCGGTAATGATGACAATGGTTTGCCAAGGGGTATCGAGGTACTCCCTGCTTGCCGAGCACCGTACCATGCGTACCAGCGGTTTTATTTTACCGGTGATGCCGAAAACCCGGAGAGAGTGTTTCCCGGAAGAGGCTATTCTTGATGCTGCGGCAGCCAGCTTTTTTCCCTTCCGGGGATTGTTTACGGTCGATTCTGCCTTGCGCTTGGCTTTGTCAAAGGTTTTGTTCATCTGCATATCATGCTTGATGGCTGTTCTGCTTATGGAGCATGCAATTATTACTTGCCGCCAGCCTTGAGCAGTTTGCGTCGCTCCTCATCCGTCAATGATCCATAGCCGCGTTCTGAAATCTTGTCGAGTATTGCGTTGACCTCTGTTTCGGAAACTGGTGGCGCCACCTTGTTACGGGTATGAAGGCGCGGGCCGCTTTTCTTTTTTGCGGAGGGGCGGAGTTTGCTGAACAGCCTGGAAAATGACCATTCGGCTCGTTTGATGGTAATGAAGATAAAGCCGATCAGCATGCCTCCCAGGTGGGCAAAGTGGGCAATATTGCTGCCGCTTCCCATCGCCCGGCTGCCGAAGCCGGAGAAAAACTCGATAAGCGCATAGCCGGCAATAAAATATTTTGCCTTGACGGGAAAGAGGAAATAAAGAAAGATGTAGCGGTTCGGGAACATCATGCCGAAGGCGAGCAGGACGCCGTAAATAGCTCCGGAAGCACCGACGGTTGGGTAGGGATCGCCCATCGTGGCGAAAAGGTTGATGATTGCAGCACCGATACCGCAGGTAAAGTAGTAGATGTTGAATTCCCGGGTTCCCCACTGATTTTCAATTTCGGCTCCGAACATCCAGAGAGCAAACATATTGAAGAAGAGATGGGTGCCGCTGCCATGGAGAAACATGTAGGTCAGTGGCTGCCAAAGCCTGAAGTTGCCTGATCCAACGGGCCAAAGCGCGCCGACATCTTGAACAATTCCGCCGAATGGCGTGATATATTGCAGGGCAAAAACGGCAACATTGATAAAAATGATGGCCTTGATCGCCGGGGGTATAAACTGAAAGCCCCCGGGACTGTATGTCTGGTTAGAATTGTTCATCAATAGGTCTGGTTCTTCTCAAAGGTAAATCCAATAAAAGAGCGTGATCTGTACCGCTCCGGTCAATCGTTCAGGGCGGCGATACCCGGGAGCTCCTTGCCTTCAAGGAATTCAAGACTTGCGCCACCGCCGGTTGAAATATGGGTCATCTCCTGCGCCAGACCGGCTTTCGCTACTGCGGCTGCAGAGTCGCCTCCACCGATAATGGTTGTAGCCCCTTTTGCTGTTGCTTCGGCCATGGCATTTGCGACGGCCATGGTGCCTGCTGCAAAATTGTCGATTTCAAATACACCCATCGGGCCGTTCCAGAGGACGGTACGGGCTGAAAGGATTTCTTTCCGATAGATTTCTGCCGTGAGCGGTCCGATATCGAGGCCGATCATGTTTTCAGGAATAGCTGAAATCATTTCTGCATGGCAGGGGGTCGTTGCAGAAATTTCAGCAGCAAGAATGACGTCTGTCGGGAGCAGCAGTTTGATGCCCTTGCTTTTTGCCTCTGCCAGAATTTTGAGTGCCAGTTCAATCTTGCTCTCTTCAACCAAAGATTTTCCGACTTCATAACCCTGAGCCTTAAAAAAGGTAAAGACCATGGCGCCGCCGATCAGTACCGTATCGACCTTTTTGAAAAGGTTTTCGAGCACATCTATTTTCCCTGATATTTTGGAGCCTCCCAAAATGGCGACAAATGGCCGTTCAGGTTCCTGGAGGGCTTTGCCAAGATAGAGGAGCTCTCGTTCTATCAGAAAACCGGCAACGGCAGTCTGCACATAGTGTGTAATTCCTTCCGTTGAGGCATGGGCACGGTGAGCGGTGCCGAATGCATCATTGACGTAGACTTCGCCGAGTGAAGCAAGTTCGCGCGAGAAATCCGGATCATTTGCCTCTTCCTCTGGGTGAAATCTGAGATTTTCAAGCAGGATGACTTCTCCGTCCTGCAGGGCAAGTACCTGTTGCATGACCTCCGTGCCGATGCAATCTTTTGCCATGGTCACCGGGCAATCAAGGAGTTCGGAAAGTCTTGATGCTACAGGAGCAAGTGAGTATTCCGCATTAACTTTTCCTTTCGGCCTTCCAAGGTGCGACATCAAAATAAGGCGTCCCCCATTCTCCATAACTTTTTTGATGGAGGGAAGGGAGTCCACGATTCTTTTGTCGTCGGTGATTTTTTTGTTCTCATCAAAGGGAACATTGAAATCTACACGCATCAACACCCGTTTGCCTTGAATT
>CAIPKT010000052.1 GCA_903865705.1 uncultured Chlorobiaceae bacterium | reverse complement strand
TCCGGAGAGGCTCCGCCAAAGCGATAACGGGTGCCAAGTAATTCGTCAATGGATGAAAAAAGGTGATCGAGCGACTGGCTGGTTACCTTCAGCGGCAAGGCGCAGGTGAGAGCGTAGCTGATGCCTTCCGGACGGCAGGAGATATGCGATTTTCTGTTTTTTAAACTATATTTGCTCTCCATGCGGTATCCTGAACCGCTCCATGAGCTCTGGCAGCCGGCAACAGCGAGCATTATTCCTGTTATGGTACAAAGAAGAACCGCAGTTCTGCATTTACTGGTATGGTATGGCCGTGAAGCAGTCGGTAGGCATTGTTGCTGCATGAGAGTCGAAGTTCTGTTTTTTTTATGAGGAGGGCCAATGCCTGGCTCTCAGTGAAAAAGAACGGTTGAAAAACACAACAGGTAAGATACATCTAATAAATTATTTGCGTGAAGATATGGCGGTGATGAAATTCGGAGGGACTTCCGTGGGGACAGCCCAGGCTATGCGGCAGGCTATCTCCATTGTTGCGAGGCAAGAGCAGAAGGCGGTACCTCTTGTGGTGCTGAGCGCGTGCAGTGGCATTACAAATAAGCTGGTGCAAATAGCTGATGCGGCCGGGCGCAGTGCTCTTGAAGAGGCGCTGGTGCTGGCCAGTGAGGTACGCAGCTTCCACCTCGATCTGCTTGATGAGCTGATCAAGGGCACGGAACTGAAGGCGGAACTTGCCGCTAAAATAGAGGAGCTTGCCGGTCGGCTTGAAATGCTGATCAAGGGTGTTGATATTGTCGGCGAGTTGACTGAGCGTTCGAGGGATATGTTCTGTTCCTTCGGTGAGCTCTTTTCCACAACAGTGTTTGCGGCTGCCATGAGGGAGCTGGGCCATAAGGCAGAATGGGTGGATGTCCGCACGGTAATGATTACTGACGACAATTTCGGGTTTGCCCGTCCCTTGCAGGATGTGTGCGAAGAGCGGGTGGGGCGCATCATCCGCCCCCTGCTTGAGGGCGGAACGACCGTTGTGACGCAAGGCTATATTGGAGCAACACAGGACGGCAGGACGACGACGCTCGGCAGGGGTGGTTCCGACTTTTCAGCGGCTCTGCTTGGTTCGTGGCTTAATTTGGAGTCGATCCAGATCTGGACAGATGTTGATGGCGTCATGACCTGCGATCCGCGTATGGTGCCTGAAGCAAGGAGCATAAGGGTAATGACCTTCTCGGAGGCGGCGGAACTGGCCTATCTTGGTGCCAAAGTGCTGCATCCCGATACCATCGCCCCGGCAATGCAGAAAAATATTCCGGTCTATGTGCTCAACTCATTGCATCCTGATGCTAAAGGCACGATTATTACCAATGATCCCGAGCGGCTTTCTGGTATGAGTTATGAAGGACTTGTCAAATCCATTGCGGTCAAAAAAGGGCAGTGTATCATCAATGTCCGGTCAAACCGGATGCTGGGTCGGCACGGGTTCATGAAGGAATTGTTTGATGTTTATGCCCGTTACGGCGTATCGGTTGAAATGATCGCGACAAGCGAGGTTTCGGTTTCGCTCACGGTTGACGAGAAAAGCTTCAGCGATGAGCTTATTGGTGAGTTGAAGAGTCTTGGAGAGGTTGACCTGGAGCATGGTGTTGCCACCATCAGTGTTGTCGGCGATAATCTTCGCATGTCACGAGGTGTTGCCGGAAGAATTTTCAGCGCGTTGAAAGATGTCAATCTCAGAATGATCTCCCAGGGCGCGTCGGAGATCAATGTCGGTTTTGTAGTCGAAGAGGCCGAGGTGGTCACAGCGGTCAACAATCTGCACCGGGAGTTTTTCTCCGGGTGGCAGGACGAGGGTATTTTTGAAATCCCGGCAGGGGGTAGATAAGGTTCAGGCAGGACGAAAAGGCGTTAACTATCTATAAAATTGGCTGTAAAAACAAGAGGTACTGCACACATGGATTATAAAAAAGCCGGAGTTGATATTGGTGCGGGCGAAGAGTTTGTCCGGATGATCAAGCCCCAGGTTCGCCAAACATTTACCCCCGGCGTCATCACTGATATTGGTGCTTTCGGCGGTTTTTTTCAGCCGGATTTCTCTCAGTATAAAAAACCGGTGCTGGTCAGCAGCATTGACGGTGTTGGCACAAAACTCAAAATTGCCATTGAGCTTGGCCTTTATGAAACGGTTGGCTCATGCCTGGTCAATCATTGCGTGAACGATATTTTGGTCTGCGGTGCAAAACCGCTTTTCTTTCTTGATTACTATGCCTGCGGAAAACTGACGCCAGTCATTGCTGCAGCAGTGGTGAAGGGTATGGTCGATGCCTGCCGTCAGAACGGGTGTGCGCTTATCGGCGGAGAAACGGCCGAAATGCCGGGCCTCTATCAGGAGAAGGATTTTGACCTGGCGGGCTCAATCCTAGGGGTTGTTGATCATGAAAAAATCATCAACGGCTCAGCAATCAGGGAGGATGATGTGCTCAT
This sequence comes from uncultured Chlorobiaceae bacterium, assembly GCA_903865705.1. Taxonomy (GTDB): domain Bacteria; phylum Bacteroidota; class Chlorobiia; order Chlorobiales; family Chlorobiaceae; genus Chlorobium. The sequence goes on along the minus strand of CAIPKT010000052.1, from coordinate 7,414 downwards.
CGGGCTTCCTTCCAATGGTCTGCATACCAATGGCTATTCGCTTGCCAGAAAGGTACTTGTGGGCAGAATGCATGAGAGCTTTCCGGGCCTTGACCGCTCGATTGGCGAGGAGCTTCTGAAAGTTCATCGTTCCTACCTTTCCGTTATTGAGCCATTCTTTGGTTCGCCCGATATCAGGGGCCTTTCGCACATTACCGGTGGTGGTCTTATGGGCAATACCATGCGTATCGTGCCAGAAGGGCTTAAGCTTGATGTTGCGTGGGATGCATGGCCGGAACCGGTGATTTTCGATATCATCCGCAGGTCAGGGGACGTGCCTGAGGAGGATATGCGCAGGACCTTCAATCTTGGTGTGGGACTTGTGCTGATTGTTGAAAAAAATGCGGTAGAGAGTGTGCTCGCATCCTTGAAATCTCAACAGGAAAATGCTTACATTATTGGTAAGGTGTCCAAAATTTGAGTCCATTTCTTTTTTTGTTGAAACAATGCACTAATCAGAAAGGTTTATGTTGACTTTACTGGCTATTTTGGCGGTGAGCTACATCATCGGATCTATTCCAACCAGCCTTATAGCGGGAAAGATGCTAAAGGGGATTGATATCAGGAATTTCGGCAGCGGTAATGCTGGCGGAACCAATGCTTTCAGGGTGCTTGGCTGGAAGGCAGGGCTGATCGTCACCTTGATTGACATTTTTAAGGGTGTTGTTGCCGCAGTTTCGGTTGTTGCCTTTTTTCGGCACCACCCTCTTGGCAGCTTTCCGGACATGAATGAAGTTGCATTGCGGCTTCTTGCCGGAATGAGTGCGGTTATCGGTCATGTTTTTACTCTCTTTGCCGGTTTCAAGGGTGGCAAGGGGGTCAGTACGGCCGCTGGTATGCTCATCGGAATTGCTCCGGTAAGCATGTTGATGGTTGTCGGTATTTTTCTTCTGACGGTCTATGTTTCCCGGCATGTTTCGGTTGCATCCATGCTTGCGGCAATCGCCTTCCCGCTTATTATTGCCATACGCAAATATATTTTTGAGCTTGGCGGCGGCCTCGACTACTATATCAGGCTTTTCGGCTCGCCACTCTCTTTTCATGACAGCCTCGACTATCACCTCATGATTTTCGGGCTCATTGTTGCACTTGCAATTCTCTTTACGCACCGGGCCAATATAAGACGACTGCTTTCCGGTACCGAAAGCCGCGTGACGTTCGGAAAAAAGCATTCATGAGGCGCTGACAATACTAATGAATATTGCTGTATTGGGGGCTGGAAGCTGGGGAACCACCCTTGCCGTGTTGCTTGCAAAAAAGGGGAACCAGGTACGCCTTTGGGCGCATCGGCCCGAATTTGCCGCCATGCTTGACGCTGAACGTGAAAATCGCCGCTATCTAAACGGTGTCCATTTTCCCCAAAACCTGCAGATAGCCTTTCATTTGCGTGAGCTGGTCTCCTGGTCGGAGATGATTGTTACCGCTGTTCCCTCTCAGGCTTTGCGTGAGACGCTCATCGGCTTTTTTGATCTTTCTTTGGAAGGAAAAATTCTGGTCAATGTTGCCAAGGGGATTGAGATCGGGACGGGAAAACGGATGTCGGAGGTGTTGCTTGAGGTGATTCCGGGTTTGTTACCTTTCCAGGTTGTAGCGCTTTATGGCCCGAGCCATGCCGAAGAGGTCTCAAAAGAGCAGCCAACCACCGTCGTTGCATCATCACCTTCGCTTGCTACGGCCGAAAAAGTGCAGGAGGTTTTTCATACCAGTATGTTCCGGGTTTATGTCAATACCGATATCATCGGGGTTGAAATCGCCGGTTCGGTCAAGAATATCATCGCAATTGCTGCCGGTATCTCTGATGGTATCGGGTTTGGCGACAACGCCAAGGCAGCGATCATTACCCGTGGTATGGCTGAAATTTCAAGGCTTTGCATCAAGCTTGGCGGCGATGCGGTCACCATCTCCGGTCTTGCCGGGATAGGTGATCTTGTTGTCACCTGTTTAAGCCGTCACAGCAGGAACCGTTATGTCGGAGAGGAAATTGGCCGTGGCCGTTCGCTTGACGAGGTCATCAGCCAGATGAACATGGTGGCTGAAGGTGTTCACAGCTCCAAAGCGGTTTATGAACTGAGCCGGGCAGTCGGGGTGGACATGCCCATTACGAGGGCCGTCTACGAGATGCTTTTCGAAGCTAAGCCTGTCCAGCAGGCGATTCTTGATCTTATGACACGTGAGCCAAAGCAGGAACGGGATTAATCCCGTTCCTGATGTTTTTTTGGAGCGTCGTACCAGATCAACTCCCCGGCATCAGGGTTTGCATTCTTCCATGAGTCGATATCCATGTCAATTCTGACCGTTCCGCAGGTTGCCAGATTGTCGATGTAGCTTCCGGCAAGCAGGTTTGAAAACTCCGTCAGCATCGGATTGTGCCCGAAAAGCATCGCTGTTGTGCAGTTGTCGGGGATTTGCTGGACAACCTTCAGAAGATCGAGTACTCCCCCCTCGTATATTTCAATTCGTTGCAGAATCTGCTCCTTCGGGTAGTCGAGCGTGTCGCAAAAAAGCTCTGCAGTGGTGATGGCCCTGATTGCGGGGCTTGAAATGACCAGCTCCGGGAATACCTTTTTTTCCTTCAGCAGGGCGGCCATAAAGGGGGCGGCTTTCAAGCCCCGTTCGTTCAGTGTCCGGTCGAAATCGCCGTTATGGGCGTTCTTCCAGTCTGATTTGGCATGACGGACAAGATAAATGGTTTTCATGTGCATGTGAAAAGATAGCGTTTCTTGAGCTCCATGATTCTTCTGTATGAGCGGTTGATGCGCTCCACGGTAATGGTTTTATTCTCCAACATTGAACGAATGATTTTCGTCGCTTTTGAGGCAATGGCCGGATCGTAGGTGGTGTTGTTGCCAAAAAGCAGGATATCGACCCCGGCATCAATAGCCTGAAGGATGGCCGTTTCAAGGCCGTAACGGTCGGCTATGGCTTTCATCTGCATATCATCACTGATAATCACTCCCTTGAAGCCGAGTTTGGTGCGGAGCACTCCATTCAGCGTTGCCTTTGAAAGCGTTGCCGGGTAGAGGGAGTCGAGTTTGCCATTGAAGACATGTGCGGTCATGATGGGGTCGCGGTAGCCTGAAGCAATAAGAACGCGGTAAGGTTCGAGCTCTGTTTCTGACCAGCTTGCCGTTATGTCGGTAAAATCAAGATGAGTGTCGGTTGTCGAGCTGCCGTGACCGGGGAAATGTTTCAGTGTAGGAATAATTCCCTCGTCACGATAGGTGCTGCAAATAACCTTCACATTACTGGTCACCACCACCGGGTCGGATGAAAAGCTTCTGCCAAGTTTGCCGATAACCGGATTATTTGGATTGACGTTCAGGTCAGCCACCGGAGCAAGATTGAGGCCGATATGCATTGCTTTCAGCGTGCGGGCACATTGCAGGGCAGCCGCTCTGGTGCTGTCCAAATTGTTGAGCTCTCCAAGATGTTGTGCCGAGACGCTGGAAGGAAATCCCCTGGCCTGTTTGAGACGGTTGACTTTTCCGCCCTCCTGATCAATGGCAATAAGGAGAGGGATCCGGGTTGTTTTTTGCAACTCCCCGGTCAGGCGGGCGAGCTGCTCCGGGCTGCTGATGTTCCGTGACGGAGAGTGGGAAGGTACGTCATAGTCAAAGAGCACGACTCCACCGATATGGCGCTCCCTGATATCAGCCCGAATCTCCGGAGCCTCAGCTATGCTGAACCCCCGAAAGCCGATCATAAGCATCTGCCCGATTTTCAGAGAGAGGCTGTCGGGTTTAGCTGCACCATACCCTGGTACAGAAAAGAGAACAATAATCAATAATGCCGCCAATACCGGCGATTTTTTTTTCATACGGAGTAAGTGCCTATCACCAAGTTGTTTAACAGCTTTTTGTATTCTCCCTGCTGACGTTTTACTGCCATCAGGCGACAGCTTTAATAATAGTAAGTTCGCCGCCCGTAATATCGATAGCAACCTCTTCTCCCTCCTGAATTTCCCCCGAAAGAATAAGCGCTGAAACACGGTTAGTGATTTTGCGCTGCATCACCCGTTTCAATGGTCGGGCTCCGAAAGCCGGGTCGAATCCTGCATTGGCAAACCACTGAATGGCCGCTTCAGATATTGTCAGGTTGATGCGCTGCCGCAGTGCCGTAGCCTTGATTCTCTCGAACTGGATAAGGACAATTTTTTTAAGGTCTTCTCTGGTGAGCGGCGTAAAGAGGATTACCTCGTCAATTCGGTTGAGAAATTCAGGCTTTACCCTCTGCTTCAGGAGCTGGAAAAGTTTTTCCTGGAGACCAGAAAGCATTGCATCGCGGTTCATGTCCTCCATATTCTCCATTTCAGACTGGATAAGCTGCGCGCCGATGTTGCTCGTCATGATGATGATGGTGTTCTTGAAGTTCACCGTCCGTCCCTTGCTGTCGGTCAGACGGCCGTCATCAAGAATCTGCAAAAGGATGTTGAAGACATCGGGGTGCGCTTTTTCGATTTCGTCGAGGAGCACAACCGCAAAAGGTTTACGACGCACTGCTTCGGTAAGCTGCCCCCCCTCTTCATAACCTACGTAACCCGGAGGGGCTCCGACCAGCCGGCTGACAGTATGGGCCTCCATGTATTCACTCATGTCGATGCGGATCATGGCATCTTCGTCATCAAAAAGGTAATCCGCCAAGGTGCGGGCCAGCTCGGTTTTTCCAACGCCTGTCGGGCCGAGAAAGATAAATGAGCCGATCGGACGCTTGTCGTCACCCATGCCTGCCCGTGAGCGCTTTACCGCTTCACTGACAGCCGTTACGGCCTCTTCCTGCCCTATCACCCGCTTGTGCAACTCCTCTTCGATAAGCAGGAGTTTCTGACGGTCTGATTGCAGCATCTTGCTGAGTGGGATGCCGGTCCATTTCGAGACGATATCGGCAATATCCTCAGCGTCGATCTCTTCTTTCATAATCAGATCGCCGGAAGCCTTTTTTTCTTCAATTTTCAGGCGATTCTCTTCAAGCTCACGCTCAATCGCTACTGTTTTTCCAAAACGAATTTCGGCAACCTTACCATAATCGCCCTGACGCTCAAATTCTTCCGCCTGTACACGAAGCTCTTCAAGCTGTGATTTAAGGCTTCGTGACGACTTAATCAACTCCTTCTCGCTGTCCCATTTAGCCTTGATGACGGTCTGTTCCTCAATGAGATTTGCAAGCTGTTTTTCAATCTCCTCCAACCGTTGTTTTGTGTCAGCGGTGCTCATACTTTTTCGCGTTTGATTACGGAGTGTGAATAACAAATATTGTTGTAAATTTAAGGACTAAAACATTAAAGTAATCATCGACGACCAACTTCTGCAAAAAAAGAGTAACGGATAACAACGTGGAAAAGTTCTCAATTGGTTCACTGTCAGTTCCTGATGACAGCAGCCCGGTTTTTATAGCAGGCCCCTGTGTGATAGAAAGCCGCGCAATGGCGATACAAACGGCAGAAGAGTTGCAGCGTATCAGCCAGCGGGAGGGCGTTCGTTTTATTTTTAAGGGATCCTACCGCAAAGCCAACCGCACCTCAGGCACCTCCTTTACCGGTATCGGAGACGCCGAGGCGCTCGAAGTACTTGCGGAGATTCGCCAGAGTTATAATATGCCGGTGATTACCGATGTGCATGAAACAAAGGATGTTACTCTTGCCGCTCGCTATGTTGACGTGCTGCAGATACCGGCATTTCTCTGTCGTCAGACCGAACTTCTGGTTGCTGCCGGTGAGAGTGGCCTTGCGGTCAATATCAAGAAAGGGCAGTTTATGGCTCCTGAGGATATGGTGCTCGCCGCGGCCAAGGTTGTCCAGACCGGAAACAGGCGGGTCATGCTGACCGAAAGAGGATCAAGTTTCGGCTATCACAATCTTGTTGTCGATTTCAGGGGGCTTGCCAAAATGGCTGAATCAGGCTATCCGGTACTCTATGACGCGACGCATAGTCTTCAGCTTCCCGGAGCAGGCCAAGGGGTTTCCGGCGGAGAACGCCAATATGTGATGCCTCTTGCGCGGGCAGCGGTAGCTGCCGGTGTCGACGGCCTCTTTTTTGAGATTCATCCTGATCCGTCAAAAGCTCTTTCGGATGCCACGACACAGGTCGCTTTGGCCGACTTCGGAATTATGGTCAGGCAACTGCTCCATCTTTACCGGTGTGTGCATGCTCTTCATTCACTTTAAAATATCATACGCTCTTGGAAGGTTATCAGTATTTCGGGATGCAGCCTTCGCAAGCTGATCCGACATCAAGAATAGATCTGGCTCTCAAAGCCGTGCGCGCGCTTGTTTTTCCGGTTGACGGTGTTCTGAATGGCAGCCGGATTACCTTTGACTGCAATGGGGGAGAAATTTGTTCAATCTCGGTCAGGGATGCCGTCGCGATAAAAGAGGCCCTGAAACAAGGTGTGCATATCGCTGTTCTGTCTGAAAGAGAGGCAGAAGGTTACCGTCCTCTTCTTGAAGCACTTGGTGTGCAGGATCTTTACCTCAACGGTGAAAACCTGCTTTTTTCCTATGAAGCTTTTCTCCAGCGACACGATCTTGCCGATGAGGATTGCGCCTATATCGGCGACGATATCGGTGACGTTGCCGTGCTTTCAAAAGTCGGCTTGCCGGCAACCGCTATTGACGGTGCCGATTATCTCCGGAACAGGGTCGGTTATATCTCTGGCTATGAAGGCGGAAAAGGATGCGTGAGGGAGCTGGTCGAAATGATTCTCATCAAGCAGGGCAAATGGCCCTACCTTGAGTGCGCCGCAGAGGAAGATTAGTTCGCTCTAAGGCTCTTCCTGAACCAACTCCGGAGTGCTGGCAGGGTTCATGAGCAGGGCGGTTTCTGCAAGCGAAAGCATCCCGACAATGTTGGTGCCGTGACAGGGCTCAACATGCACATCTCCCCGGTATGCCGTACCCTGTTCCAGCGCGATTTCAAGCGCCGCAATCTTGCCAAGAAGGCTGTATGCAGCCGACTGAGGAGTTGAGCAGGCGACAGGAGGGTTCTGTTCTCCGTGTATGTGATACCCTTCAGGCAGCAGTCCGGTATCAGGATAATCATGCCAGTGCGTCATTGACGCCCCGAAGTTGGCAAGATGGTGCGGGAAGCGCGCTTTTGGCCTGAGCTTCATCAGAATACTTGCCGTCAAAGCATTGCCGAGAGCATGAGCCAGTATCGTGAGGGTGTCGAAGGATGGCTTGGCAATAATATCCGTTGAGCACCCGGCTGGGGTTTTCAGGTATGCGCGTGCCCTCCCCTTATGTTGTATGAGCCCAATTTCCACAAGATCGTTTTTCGCGTCAAGATGATTTTTTCTGCACCCCGACCTTGTTGTGACGATCCGCACCTGCGGAACCGGCACAAGCATGATGCGGCCCTGCACCTGTATTCTGATCCTCTCC
>CAIPKT010000051.1 GCA_903865705.1 uncultured Chlorobiaceae bacterium | reverse complement strand
TCGGATGAATTCAGCAATCTGCCCTCTCCCGGCGATATGCAGAAACTTGTGGTGCTGGCCGAAGAGAATGCGCTGACCTACTCGGTGCATCTGCCGCTCGACGTCTATCTCGGCCATCCTGAGCGCCGGGAGCGTGAGCGCTCCGTCGGTAAATGCCTGCGAATTATTGAGTTGACCCGCGATTTGCCGAAATCAGCCTATGTCATGCATTTCGAGGCGGGACCGGGTGTCGATATCAACGCTTTTACAGTAGATGAAAACAGACTCTTTACCGAGTCACTGCGCGATTCCATAACAATGCTTCTGAAGGGTACCGCTGTACCAGCCTCATCCTTCTGTGCCGAAAACCTCAACTATCCCTTTGAACTTGTTTGGCCCGTGGTCGAAGAGTTCGGTCTTTCCGTTACGCTTGATGTTGGCCATCTGGAGTTTTACGGATTTCCGACAGCAGACTATCTTAAACGCTATCTGCATAAAACCAGGGTGCTGCATGTCCATGGCACTGTTGACGGAAAAGATCACAACTCGCTTAGTTACCTAAAGCCTGAAGCGCTCGAGCTGCTTATGGGTGAGCTGGCGCTTCACCCATTGGCCAGTCGTGTTTTTACCATGGAGATCTTTTCGCAGGAGGATTTTGACTCTTCATGCAGAGTGATGGAGCGGCTTGTTTGCGGTCTGCCATATCATCGTTGAAATTGGCGGCTATCGGATGGCATGGGTGGGTTATAAAGAGTGCGTGATGAAAAGGTTGTAGCTATTCTCGGGGTTGGCAATAAGCCTGACGAGTATGATGAGGATGATGTCAAATGGATTGGTATCATGGCTGATCTCGCATGGGATATTGTTTCCAAAAAGATTGCCGAAGATGAATAGAAACTACTTCAGGCTCTTGGCCAGTGCCAAAGGAACAAGATGATTGCTGCGTTGATGATCTTTGATCTGGACAAGTTTAAAATTGTCAACGATACGCTTGGTCAGGCGATCGGTGACAGAAATCGCATTACGGTATTTGGCGATGATCCTGTTGTTTAATGCAAAGAGATGGGCACTCTACCTGACTTTTCTGACTGATGATTTCATTTATTGACGGGTTGTCCACCAGTCGTCTCCGTAGCTGTAGAAAAGCTCCTCTTCCTTGCTGATATCCCGCAACGCATAGAGGACAAGTTCAACTCCGAGTGTGCTCTGTTCGCGGTAGTAGGCGACGTTGGGTGTTGATGAGTGGTTAAAGAGCATCCCGTTGCCCATCACCACAAGACGCGCGCTTTCCGTGCTGCCGTAAAAAACATAGTTCAACAGTTCACCCCCGATGTCACGGTCAGTTACCTCAAGGGCAGGGCAGCGCTCAATAATGTCACCTTCACTGATCTTTTTCAAGGCAAAAGCTCCCCGGCCGCTCACGGTCGATGCTTTGATTGCGACCAGCGCACCCGTACCTGCCGAAGCTCTTTTTTCAAGGAAGATACCGATTGCTAAGCCGGCCATCACGCCGATAACAAGCACGACAGGAATGATAACGAAGAGGTTGACTTCCATAAGTATGTTGCGATTGGCAAGAGAGAACATGCTGCAACTCAAGCCAATACAGCAGGTGGGTAAATTTCAGGGAAAATAGCAATTTTTGAATAAAAAAAGGCCAGAAACAGAAGAGCTCCTGGCCTTGATATCAACCGATTACAGCAATTTAGAACTGGTACCTGACTCCTGCCATAATTTGCTGACTATGCCAGCTTACGTCAATTGTTGGCTGATTTGGACATTCAAGCCCTGCAGTTCGGATGTAGCGATACCCCAAATCAAGAGTGATATTATTATCAACCTTGAAGCCTACCCCAGCCCCAAACTGCCATACAAAAGAGGTCGCGTTATCTGTTGCCCAAGATACATTAACATCTGCAACACCTGCACCGGCCATAAGATATGGAATGATTTCAGATTCCGTATCAAAATCATAATACCCGTTTGCCATTACCGTCAGGAATGAAGCATCTCCCAAACTGGTGTCTTTATAATTATAGCTTTCATATCCAAGAGCGGCCTCCAACCTGTATGACCCGAAATTGTTACCAACAGCACCATTCCATGCAACACCAATTTAAGATCCTGATCCCAACCCACTTCATCCCAATTGCCGGGTATGCCAAGACCAACAGAGCCGCTGACATAAGGATTTGCATATGCAGGACTTGAACCTATGCCTGCAAATAACAACGCTATCAAAATTAGCTTTTTCATTTTCGTATTGTTTAAGTTCTTTACAAAAATGTTATTACGTTATTAAAACACCAGTAAAAAAAATATAGTTCCCAATCCGTCTCGAGGTGGCTGCAATTTTCGCGCAACTCTTTTTTTTGCAAAGGAAAAAAAGATCGCTTATTCTTAAATTCAAATCGAAGACTCGCGACTGAACAATAAATCCATATTCTGAAATGTGCGCATCCCCGAAAAAGTCCGCCATCCATGTTGCTGCAATGGGAAAAGAAGAGCAGGAAAGCCTGGAACGAAACCGGAAAATGACTCTTTATCTTGCGACAATCCAGAAAATTGTTGATGGCTGGGCCTTAGGTAAGCCAGTGCTGGAGTCTACCGGCAAGCCGAGTGGATACTACCGACTCACCAATTATCTGGGTCAGTATATCATTTCGCATGAAACCCTTCCCAAAGGGATCCACTTCATGCCTGAAGGACGGGACAGCTTCAATAACCTTGAACCCTCTTTTCCGGTGGATGTCGACAGCATTATCGGTGACATTACCTTGCCCAAATGAGAAACTTCTGCCATGCTTGTCGTGGACTGGGCTTCCATCTTTTTGTATTGAAATTCTCTATATTTTTTTGTTCAGAAACTTAAATACCTCGCGGCAAAAGCCATTTTTGATTGCGGCTGGTATGTCAACCTTCGCATTGGAGGAGATGGCCCTTCAATTCGGTTCATGCTGCCTAAAGAAGGCATGGTGGAATACCGTGCAGATGGAGTTATGCTCAACCTCAGAGTTGACGATGTCGATGCAGAATATGCACGGCTGTTGAGCGAGGGAGTGGAACCAGCCATGCCGCTTGAAGATACTAAGTCTCTGAACCATTTTCCTGCGCAGCTTTATCAGGAAATTGCTTTTTGCGATGTAATTAATATGCGTTTATAAGCTGTTTGTTTGGTAAATTAAAATCAGCACTAAAATCCCCCAATTAAACTTTCGGGAGTTTCTTTATGGCAAAATCGTATAAGTGCAAAAAGTCAGGTTTCGCTTTTTTGACAGGTATGCTGATTTTCTCATCAGCGGGATACTCAGAAAGCGATGCCGCACAGAAAAGAGAGCTGAAAAGATACCCGATTGCCGCCGAAGTGTTAACGACCCGCCAGAGAACCCTTGTGGAGGACTCACTTGCGCGAGGGTCGAAGAGGATTTTTCCTTATGAAGTTTCAAAATACAGGAAGTACGGTTATGGTACATGGCATTACGGGCCCGGTATCGAATCCGTCAAGCGTTTTGACATTATGCCTTCAGCCTACAGCGCGGCTTCAGTTGTCAATACGGCAAAACTTCTGAATTTTTTTACCATTACCGATATTCATATAACTGATAAGGAATCTCCTGCCCAGGGGATCTATTTCGGTTACAAGGGGGGGATTATTTCGGCGTATTCAGCGATTATGCTCTACACAACGCATGTTCTCGATGCTGCCGTCCAGACTGTAAACGCTCTCAACAAAGTCAATCCGATTGATTTTGGTATTTCTCTGGGCGATAACTGCAACAACACGCAGTACAATGAACTCAGGTGGTTTATCGATGTGCTTGACGGCAGGAATATAAACCCTGATTCCGGTGTCAAGGATGATCCGATTCCCGGGGCCCATAATGATTATCAGGATGAATATAGGGCCGCAGGGCTTGACAAGTCTATCCCGTGGTATCAGGCGATTGGCAATCACGATCATTTCTGGATGGGGGTAAAACCTCCGAACGACTACATCCGCCGCACTATGGTTGGCAACAGTATTCTCCAAATGGGCAATATCTTTACCCCCGACGGCTATAATCAACGCGATTTCTACATGGGCAATCTTGACGGCCGGACACGGTATGGCAATGTTGTCGGTGCAGGGGCAGTCGCTTCGACAAATCCGCCGAAGATTGCATCCGATCCCGACCGCCGTTCTTTATCGACAGGCGAATGGATGAGTGAGTTTTTGAATACGTCAACAAATCCGGTGGGGCATGGATTCAATAAAGAAGATGCTGCAAGAGGATTCGCCTGCTATTCGTTTGAGCCGAAGAGGGATCTGCCTCTTAAAGTTATCGTACTTGATGATACACAGAGAAATGATGATCCTGAGGGAGATATATACGGGCACAGTTCTCTTGATAAAGAGCGTTATGACTGGCTTGTAAAAGAGCTCGACAAGGGGCAGGCTGAAGGTAAACTGATGATTATTGCGGCGCATATTCCGATAGGCATCGCCCCTGCGGGTGATGAAGTCGGCTGGAACCCGAAGGCCCCCATGACCGAGGAGAGCTTGATTGCCAAGCTGCATACCTATCCCAATCTCGTTCTCTGGATTGCAGGACATCGTCACCTCAATACGGTTACTGCTTTCAAGTCACCTGATGCTCGCCGTCCGGAACTCGGCTTCTGGCAGGTCGAAACAGCATCATTACGTGAGTTTCCTCAGCAGTTTCGGATCTTTGAGATTGTCCGTAACAGCGACAATACCATTTCAATCATAACTACCAATGTAGATCCTGCAGTCAGGGAAGGGTCAATGGCCGCCAGATCGCGCTCTTATGCTGTTGCCGCTCAACAGATATTCAATGTGCCGACGGCAGTACCTTACAATGCGGAGCTGCTCAAGCAGCTAAGTCCGGAAATGCAGTCAAAAATTCAGAGCTGTGGATCACCGGTATGCAAGTGATGATCCAGATCTAGATCACAACTATCTACGTTACCATTATGGGCTCGAAGTTCGTTCAGGATTATTTCGTTCGCTATCCCGTCCGCCGTAAATTACAGTTCATATTCACATCAATAAAGCACCTGATGATCTGGAATGATCAGCCCCTTTTTCAGGTTGTACACGGTATAGTCTGTTGCTTGTTCCTTCACGGGTATCAGGCGGGAGGGTGAGAGACGGGTGCATGGTGTGCTGGAAACTACCGGCATATCTCTGCAGTTCACTCCCCGCCCATTTGAAAGGTAAGGACAGTTATCTTGATAACCGGTTTGAAGCTGAAGCATTTTTTCTTCAACAGAAGACTACTTAAAAAGGTAATATGACGGAAGTACACATAGTCAACAACGTCCCCTTATTGAAATGAATAATCCTCAAGTGGTTGATTCCTCTGTGGACGTAATTACTCATATTCAACAACGTCCCCTTGTTGAGATGCTGGATGATCCACTTGATAGAGGGCAGCACATCGAGGTGCTCAGGATCACCGACCTGTCGAAATTTTATATGATGGGGGAGGTGCGGGTTGATGCGCTGAAGCATATTTCCCTTGAGTTTCATGCGGGGGAGTTGGCTGTGCTGCTCGGGGCTTCCGGGAGCGGAAAATCGACTCTGCTCAATATTATCGGTGGCCTTGATGTGCCCTCTTCGGGTAAACTCTTTTTTCATGGTCGCGAGATGACGGCAGCTACGGAGGCGGAGTTGACCGCGTATCGCCGCCGTTCGATCGGCTTTGTTTTCCAGTTCTACAATCTTATTTCAAGCCTTTCAGCGCTTGAAAATGTGCAGCTTGTTACCGAAATTGCCGACAATCCCATGCCGGCGGAAGAGGCTTTGCGGCTGGTGGATCTTGGCCATCGTCTGAACCATTTTCCTGCGCAGTTATCTGGCGGGGAGCAGCAGCGGGTGGCTATAGCAAGGGCTGTTGCCAAGCGGCCTGAGCTGTTGCTTTGTGATGAGCCTACGGGGGCGCTTGATTTTCAGACAGGAAAACTGGTGCTTGATGTGCTTGAGAAAGTCAACCGTGAACTGGGTACTACAACTCTCGTCATTACTCATAACGCTTCAATTGCTGGGATGGCTGACCGGGTTGTGCGTCTGCGGAGCGGGGAGCTCTCCGAGGACCGTCAAAATCTTACCCGGATGTCACCATCGGAACTGGTTTGGTAAAGGATCCAGATGAAGCCACTTCAGAGAAAGTTGCTGCGCGAACTGATGCGCCTCAAGGGTCAGATGCTTGCCGTTGCTGCTGTTGTGGCCTGCGGAATTTCGGTTTTTGTTTCTATGAGCAGCGTGAAGCATTCGCTTGAGGTTTCGCGGCAGCGCTATTACAATAAATACCGCTTTGCGGATGTTTTTGTGCAGGTCAAGCGCGCGCCGGAGTTTTACCGCGAAACGGTGAGCCGTATTCCTGGTGTGGCATCGGTCAGTACGCGCATTACTGCTGACGTTACTCTTGATGTTCCTGGTCTTGACGAGCCGGCTACGGCCCGGCTTGTGTCGATTCCCGAGTACCGGACGCCGGTACTGAATGATATTTTTTTGAAAAAGGGGCGCTATATCGAGCCCGGCAAGCCTGAGGAGGTGATTGCAAGCAAACCTTTTCTTGAAGCCAACCACCTTGTTCCCGGTGACCGGATCAGTGCGGTGATCAATGGCCGAAAGAGGAGTCTGCTGATTGTCGGCATGGGGCTCTCTCCCGAGTATATCTATGAGGTTCAACCCGGATCATTTTTTCCCGACAAGCGCCGGTTCGGGGTCTTCTGGATGGGGCGCCGTTCGCTTGAGTCGGCGCTCGACATGAGCGGCGCCTTCAACGATCTTTCACTGACATTGGCTCATGGGGCATCGGAAAAAGATGTCATCATGAGGCTCGACAACCTCTTCAAGCGCTATGGTTCGCTTGGCGCTTACGGGCGAAGCGAGCATCTTTCCGACCGCTTTATTGTTGATGAAATCAAGCAGGTCGGCATTCAGATTACTTTTCTTCCGGTTGTCTTTCTTGCCGTGGCGGTCTTTCTGCTCAATATTGTGCTTCGCCGCATTGTGGCCACCCAGCGCGACCAGATTGCTGTGCTCAAAGCAATCGGCTACTCCAATGAGGATGTCGGACTGCACTATCTCGGTTTTGCCATGATTCCTACGGCATTCGGGGCGGTTGCGGGTACGCTGCTCGGAGCGTGGCTTGGCAGGGGATTGATGAACATCTATACGGAGTTCTACAATTTTGCCGAGCTGGTCTATTACTTTCGCTTTGAGGATGTTGCCCTTTCGGTACTTCTGAGTTTTGCTGCGGCCATTTTTGGAGCACTCGGTGCGGTACGCAGTGCGGTGCAACTCCCTCCGGCAGAGGCGATGCGTCCAGACTCTCCGCTGCTCTACAAACCCGGGATTTTCGATCGGGAGTCGTTGCGAAAAAAAATCCCGGTATCGGTGAGGATTATTTTGCGCAACCTGGAGCGCCGTCCCTGGAAAGCAGCACTTTCGGTGTTGATGACCTCCCTTTCCGTCGCAATTCTTATTGCTGGTCGTTATACCTACGACTCCCTTGACCGGATGGTTCAGGTAGAGTTTACCGCAAAGCATCGCGAGGATGTTACGGTGATTTTCAATAATCCCATGCCTCCAAGGGTACGCTTTAACATTGCATCGCTTGACGGGGTAATTGAACATGAATATTATCGTGAAGAGCCAGTCAGGATGAGCTTTGGTCACCGTGTCCGTCGGCAGTCGATTAAGGGAATGGAATCGGTAAAAGGTTTGCAGCGG
The DNA here is from genome assembly GCA_903865705.1 of uncultured Chlorobiaceae bacterium. Taxonomy (GTDB): domain Bacteria; phylum Bacteroidota; class Chlorobiia; order Chlorobiales; family Chlorobiaceae; genus Chlorobium. The sequence continues at coordinate 10,379 of CAIPKT010000051.1, read as the reverse complement.
CTTGTTGACAAGGCAAACCTTCAGTTCAGCCTGCCTCCGGACGGTATTCTGCTTACCTCCACACTGGCTGCGCTTCTCGGTGTCAGGCCGGGTGACAAGCTGCAGATTGATTTTCTGCAGGGCAGGCAGCTTCACACCGAGCTTCTTGTCAGCGGAACCATCGATGAAATTCTTGGGCTTTCGGCATACATGAACCTTGGTGCGCTGAACCGTCTGGCGGGTGATGGCGGAGCGCTGACCGCGGCATATTTGCGACTCGATCAGGCCAAAGCCGGGAAGTTGTACACGACGTTCAAGGATATGCCGGGGGTATCTGGTATCATGATGCTGAAAGCGATGAAGCAGAGCTTTGACGAGTTGATTGCCCAGAGTATGAACACCTCTACCGTCATTCTCACCACCTTTGCCTGTGTACTTGCCTTTGCGGTGGTCTACAATGGTGCCCGCATATCGCTTTCCGAGCGTGCTCGTGAACTTACCAGTCTTCGGGTGCTCGGTATGACAAAAGGGGAAATTTCTTTTATTTTGCTTGGTGAACAAGCATTGCTTACGATAGCAGCAATACCGCTGGGCTTTTTGATTGGTATTGGGCTTTCTGCACTGCTGGCTCATGCCCTCAGTTCAGAACTTTATCGGTTGCCTCTTGTTTTCAGCGCTTTCAACTTTCTTTTTGCTTTTATCGTTATTGTTCTTGTCTCGGTTGTTTCCGCTTTTCTGGTCAGACGGCGTCTTACAAGCCTTGATCTTGTTGAGGTTTTAAAAACAAGGGAATAGACTATGGTACTCTCAAAAACACAGCGCATTGCAGCGGTATCTGTTGCTGTAGTTGCACTTATTCTTTTTTTTGTTTTCCGGCCTTCTCCGCTTCCTGTGGATTCGGGTGTCGTACGGCGTGGTCCGCTGCAGGTTACGCTTGAAGGGGAGGGAGTTACCCGGGTGAATGACCGCTTTGTTATTGGTGCACCGGTCACCGGAAAGCTGGTAAGAGTGAAGCTTGAAGAGGGTGACAGTGTCCGGAGGGGGAGCGTGGTGGCTTCACTGCTTCCTGTTCAGCTTGACAACCGGGAGTACCGTGAAGCCTCTTCCAGGGCGGGGTCAGCCCGTGCAGCTCTTGACGAGGCGATTGCCCGGCAACGCAGGGCTTTGCTTATGATTGCACAGGCTGAACGCCGCTACGAGCGTTACCGCAACCTCTATAGCGAAGGGGCGGTTTCAAAAGAGAGCTATGAACTTGCGGAGAATGAGGCTAAAACGCTCCGAAAAGAGGGGGAGGCGGCCCGGTCGGGGGTTGAGGCGGCCCGTTATAACTTTGGAGCACTTGAGGCCCTTGTTGACCGGCAGGTAGCTGGAAAGCCGGTGCCGGTGTTCTCTCCGATTGACGGGAGGGTGCTCCGCATCCATGAAGAAAGTGAACGGGTTTTGAGTGCCGGTTCACCGCTTGTTGATATCGGCGATCCTTCAGCCATAGAAATTGTTATTGATCTGCTCTCTTCCGACGCCATCAGGGTAAAGCCGGGAAATCGGGTTGTGATCATGGACTGGGGAGGCGACAGGGAACTCCAGGGTGTGGTGAAAACGGTCGGGCCTGCGGCTTTTACCAAAACTTCGGCGCTCGGCATCGAAGAGAAACGGGTGAACATTATAGCAACCCTCAGCCGGGATGAACCGTTGCTTGGTGATAACTTCCGCGTTCAGGCAAGCATTGTACTGCGTGAAGAGGCCGATGTACTTCAGGTGCCCGTCAGCAGCCTTTTCAGGGGAAAAGATGGCTGGCATCTATTTATCATTGAGGATGGTAAAGCAGTTGACAAATCGGTGAAGATCGGCATGAGAGGAATTTTGCAAGCGCAGGTACTTGCGGGGGTGCGGAATGGCCAGCGGGTGGTTGTGCATCCTACCAATGAACTCAAGGATGGCATGTCGGTTACGGTGCAGGAGTGAGCGTTCAAAGAGGGTTTGTCACCATAAGCCGCAACGCGGTGAAAATGAGCGCTTGCACCTTTCCCGGTAAGGAGTAACTTTACCCGCACTATGAACAACAATAAAACACCAGCAGAAACAGCGGGCCAGCCGCATTTCACAATTCTCATTATTGGCGGTGGTGCAGCAGGAATGGCCGCAGCCATTGCCGCATGCCGGAGCGCTAAAACTTCCGGTACGCCCTGCTCCATAGCCATCCTTGAGCGGAATGTTCGTCCTGGAACAAAAATCAGGATATCGGGGGGCGGAAAATGCAATGTGACGCATCGGGGAACTCCGGCAGAGCTGCTTGAGCAGGGCTTTTTGCGTCGCAATGAAGCGCGTTTTTTGCGTCACGCCCTCTACAGTTTTTCAAACAGCGACCTTCTTGCCCTTCTGAGTTCGCGGGGTGTTGAGACCGAAGAACGGCCTGATGGTAAGGTATTTCCTGTCAGCGGAGATGCTGTGACGGTGGCCCGAGCCTTTGAGGAGCTGCTGCGGGAGTCGAGGGTGGATCAGCACTATTCCTGCCGGGTTCGGCGTGTCGAACGCAAGGGCGAGCGCTTTGTTGTGGCCACTGCCGACAGGGCCTTCACGGCAGATTGCCTCATTCTGGCAACCGGTGGGGTCTCTTGGTCAAAAATCGGTACATCGGGTGACGGCCTTGCAATTGCCCGTGCGCTTGGCCACACCATAACAAAGCCTTCGGCTGCTCTGGCCCCGCTGTTCACCCTGAAAGCTCCTCCCGCGTCTCTTTCCGGGCTTGCGCTCCGCTCAATCACTTTGGTTGCCACTGCCGGGGGGCGGAATGCAGAGCGGCGTGGCGACCTGCTTTTTACGCACCGTGGCTTCAGTGGCCCGGCAGCACTTTCGCTTTCGCGCGATGTTGCGGAGCTGATGGGTGAATCGGGTAATTGCGCTCTCTTTGCCGATCTCTTTCCCGAACAATCCATCGCTGAGCTTGAGGCTGAGCTTTTGAAACAGGCCCGCAAGAGTGGCACACAGATGATCCGCAAGTTTTTGCAAGGATGCCCGATAGCTCCCCACAAGGGCTTCTTTGGAGCAGCTCCGCACGGCACGATTCCCACGGCTTTAGTGCCCTTCATCATGCGCCATGCGGGCCTTGAGAACGATGTAACCTGGAGCGGACTAGCGAAGGAGAAACGCCAGTCGCTGCTTTCAGTGCTCAAGCGATTTCCGCTTGGCAGCGTGCGTGATGTGCCGCTTGATCATGGCGAAATTTCTGCCGGAGGTGTTTCGCTTGCGGAGGTGAACCCCAAAACCATGTGTTCAAGGGTTGTGCCAAACCTTTTTCTCTGTGGGGAAATTCTCGACTACGCCGGTGAGATTGGCGGCTTCAACCTGCAGGCAGCATTCTCAACCGGCTGGATTGCAGGCGAGAATGCGGCCAGGTGCTGAGTGTGGCTATCCCGTTTTTAATTGTCTCACAAGGGGATGTAAGGAAACTTGATAAAATTGAGATAGCATTTTAGTTAGAGGACGTGAGAGAAAAAACAGGCTCTTCGTGACGTTTATTGAAATAATTGGGGGGTGCTCTTTTTTTGTTACTGTAAAAAAACGTTATTATAGTACAGTAAAATCAGTGTTGTGTTGAGAGCGAAGTCAGTGTCATACAATCACTGTATTGTGCTATATGCAGGATGGCGTTACATGCGTCTGCGTTTCGGCAGGGAGTGATCGTGCCATGAGGGATACTTTTTTTATGGAATTTATCACCGATTGAAGAGGAGGAAACGATGGGAGAATCAAAAACAAGCAATGCTTGCGCGTCCGGGATGCCTGCTGGTGAAATGAGCGCATTCGGAGATGGTTTGACTCTTGGTCAAATGCCGGTTGGTCAGATTATGGAGTCTGATACGGCGGTCAAAAGTGTGGCGGTCAAGAGTGTAAAAAGTAAAACGGAAATGCCTGCTGGCGATATGAGCCATATAGGAAATGGTTTAAGTATTGCTCAAATGCCAGATGGCAAGATTGTGGAGTCTGTTTCTGTGATCAAGAGCAGAAAAAGTATAACGATGATGCCTGCTGGTGAGATGCCTGTTGGCGAGATGGTTGGGGTTGGAGATGGTTTGACTCTGGCTCACATGCCTGGCAGTCAGATTTTGGAGGTTGACTCTGTCACAAAAGCAGGAGGAGATATGATTACGATGCAGCCTGGGTAGATGTGAGGTAATAAACAGTGAGGAGTTTTTATTTGGAGGTGCATCTTTGGGGTTCAACATAACTGATGTGAGGGGTTTATCATTCATGTTAGCCTTGTGCGGCAGTGATCTGTTGTTTTAGATCCTTTTGGGCGGGGCGTTTTGTTGTCGGTTTGGTTTGTTTATCGTTCAATTCATTAAGCGTATAAGGAGGCTCACAATGGCATCTAAAGCAAAAACAATAACGTTAGCAGAGCTGCAAACACTGACGAAAACTAAAGATTATCTGCCGCAGGCTGCAGGTCTAAAGCATGGCTCCAAAGGGGATGATGTTGTGCGTTTACAGCGTTATCTCAGCACTTTTGGTTATACGGAATCACCGAGTCGAAATGCATTTGGAGTGGGAGGAGAAAAAGCTTTACAAACTATGCTTGAGACAGGCAACTTTGATACCGATACCGTGACGGCATTGAAGCTATTCCAGAAAACCAATCATTTGCCAGTCAGCGGAGAATTGGATAAGGCAACTCTGGCACTGATGTCTCAGCCGCGATGCGGCTTTCCTGATGTGGCAGAGTTCACTCTAGAAGGACGGAAGTGGACTAAAACAGCATTAACCTATGCCTATAATGAGTTTACACCGGATTTAACCCAGGCTCAGATACGCAGTGCAATTACACAGGCTCTGAATTTGTGGGCGGCTGTAACACCTCTTTCTTTCAGTGAAGTCGCTATTGGAAGCAGCCCGGATATTGTCATTCGCTTTGTAGCAGGTAACCATGGAGATGGAAGCAATTTTGATGGACCGGGCGGGGTTCTGGCTCATGGCTTTTATCCTCCGCCCAATGGGGGAACACTTGCAGGTGATACTCATTTTGATGAAGCTGAGACGTGGACGGTTAATATTCCGCCATCAGGCGTTGATTTGGTTACCGTTGCAGCTCACGAGTTCGGGCATGCACTGGGGTTAGCCCATTCATCTGTGGCTGGCGCCTTGATGGGCCCGTTCTATTCCGGGGCCCATCGAAATCTTGAAAGTGACGATATTTCCGGAATTCAGGCATTGTATGGAATTCGGAATGGCTGGGCTTCGATGGGCGGAGTAATCACCAGCAATGTTGCTGTCGGGCGCAATGCCGATGGACGGTTGGAAGTATTTGCTCGTGGCAGTGATAATGCCCTTTGGCACCGTTGGCAGACAGCCCCGAATAATGGCTGGTCTGGCTGGGGTTCAATGGGAGGTGTCATTACCAGTGATCCGGTAGTTATGAACAATGCTGACGGACGGCTGGAGGTGTTTGCGCGTGGCACAGACAATGCTGTTTGGCATCAGTGGCAGACAGCCCCGACCAACGGCTGGTCAGGCTGGGCTTCGATGGGCGGAAAAATCACCAGCAACATTGCCGCAGGTCGCAATGCTGATGGACGGCTGGAAATCTTTGTTCGCGGTACAGACAGTGCCCTGTGGCACATATGGCAGACAGCCCCGAGCAACGGCTGGTCAGGCTGGGGTTCAATGGGCGGGGTCATTACCAGTGATCCAACGGTAACGAAGAATGCTGATGGACGGTTGGAGGTGTTTGCGCGCGGCACCGATAACGCTGTCTGGCACATATGGCAGAAGGCCCCGAACAACGGCTGGTCAGGTTGGGGTTCGATGGGCGGAAAAATCACCAGCAACATTGCAGCAGGTCGTAATGCCGATGGAAGGCTGGAAATCTTTGTTCGCGGTACAGACAATGCCTTGTGGCACATGTGGCAGACAGTCCCGAACAATGGCTGGTCAGGCTGGGGTTCGATGGGTGGGGTTATCACCAGTGATCCAACAGTTACGAATAATGCTGATGGGCGGTTGGAGGTGTTTGCGCGTGGCACCGATAATGCTGTTTGGCATCAGTGGCAGACAGCCCCGAGCAACGGCTGGTCAGGCTGGGGTTCAATGGGCGGCATAATCAGCGGCAATATTTCGTCAGGGCGCAATGCTGATGGACGGCTGGAGGTATTTGTTCGAGGCTCTGACAGTGCCTTGTGGCACCGTTGGCAGACAGCCCCGAATAACGGCTGGAGCTGACACGGTATAAATTCCCGAGAGGATGTTTTTCTGCAATGATCAGCTCTGATCTTTCTGATCCACATCCTCTCCTCTCTCTGTTTGCTCGTGGCTCCTGTTACAGCAATTGACCACAGAGAGGCAGGTGATGAGAGTAAATCGTAATGATACAACATTCAAAACGGTAAAAAATCAATGCCATCAGAGAAGATTCTTTTACAGCTTCAAAACATGCTGCTCAAGGCAGTTCTTTTAGGTCACGCTTTGCCTGGCTCTTCAAATCCGGTCAGATTTCCTGATTTATTGTTTATCAAGCGTCAGTCGGTTATTTTTTTGCTGGATAAGAACCTCTCAGGGCCAATCTTGATAGAAGAATTATCGCGGCCGATTCATGTTCTTTCGGAAGCTGCTCTTTTTCAGGAATCGCTGAAGTCCGGGGATGTTACCTTTTTGCAGTTTCAATCACCAGAAGATAGTGGTGATGAAGTAACCTTGACGCTGGATGCAAGGATTGCAACTCAAGATATACATCAGCAGACGCTTGGATTAAGTACTATCAGTGTTACTTTTTTTCAGGGTGCTGACGGGTGGAGGCTGAAGGAGGAACCACTCTATTCTGCCTCATAATCACTCCTGTCGTCCCCATCTCCTCCTTTATCACCCGTGGAGCAGCATCTGCACCCCATTTTATTGATATACCTCTTAGCTTGCACGGGGATTTGACAACACTGAGGCGGGAATTTCCCGCTCAGTGTTCGGCAGGAGTTCATCCGCAGGAATAAGCAGGCTCTTTCGTTACTGCGTCCATCATTCGTACTTCGAACCGGTACTCCTTGATGTCGAAGGAGAACTTCGGATTATCGTGAAAAATGACCAGCCTCTTTTCGAAGCGTACCTTCATGGGAATACTGACCTTGCGCTCATCACCACAGACGTTGTTTTTTACTCCGGGATGGAAGAGTTCACCCTTCTCATCTGAGGCTGAAACATGGATAGCATGGTCTACCGTGCTGAGCGCTTCAATGGAACCATCCTCCGAAAGCTGGACTGAGTTGATGTCACCATGAATCCCGTTTGGCTCGTTGTCGTATGAGGTAATCATGCCGATCGGAGTCAGAATGTCCATTTTCTTGAGTGGTTCAAAGGAGCGAATAGCACCTGATTCATAGAAGGCCAACCCTTTTCTCACCGTAATTTCACCCATTGGAGTCTCAATCGTCAGAGTCTGGCCGGGCCAGAGGGTGATGCTTTTCAACGCGCCGCTTTCGTAAAACTGCAAGCCAATTACCTTAGTAGCAAGGGTTCCCACTGGTGAATTGAATGTGAGGGTAGTGGCAAGGGCAAATTCATTTTTCCATGACCAAAATCCGCTCAGTTTACCGTCAAGCGGAAAGATCCGTTTGATATTGCCATTTTTGTGGAAGGTAACCAGCTCAGCCGGGATGGCACCGACCGGTGTTTCAAGTATGGTTTGCGACTGCAGGGCAATTGATTTCAGCGCCCCGTCTTTGTAGAAGTACATAGGCTTGACGGAGCGTCGTCCCATATCTTCCGCCTCGTATTGAGGCACCAGCGTTCCGTATGGAGTGGTAAGGGTGTTTGGCTGGGTGACAAGACAGCCGTCCGTTTTGCCATTTGAATAGAGGGTGCGGAACTCGACACCCGCAAGGTCGCCGTATATAGTGCTGGCAGTAGTCATGATACTTGTATTTGGTGTTGTTTTTCCGGGCTCTTTTTACTTCCCCTTGCTTTATACAACATCAAGTATCGTGCCAAAGTAAGGCCGCGAATGATAAAGTATTATTTAAAAGCGGTTTAGAATTTTTGCTTTCTGATGGGGGGAATTGAGAATTGCAACAAAAATGTAGGAATCACGGAGCAAGTTGCATTATGGTAGATAAGTCAATCATACTTGCGGGATCGGGGCAGGCAGAGAGTGCTCAACACCAAAACATATAATTGCTCCCTTATGTTTTAGATGAAAAGCTTATTGATAGGCTACGGTCACCTGAAAGGTTCCCGAGTAGTTGCCACTTCTCGCACTGTTCACGAAAATAAAGCAAGTTCAAAGTCCTCAAACATGAGTGTAAAGCGTGAATAGGGTGCCGCCCAGGGAACGGATATAGTCTTTACACCACACTTTTCACACTTAGATCTTGGAATACGAGCTATGAGGATTGTTTCAAACTGCATCGTATCTAGATGTCGCCACCGCTGTTCAGGGTCATGATTATAGAGTGTTGCACAATCGCCACATTCTGGACATACTACGTCACTGCCTACAAATTTGAGGCGAACTTCTATTTTCAAGCCAGAGACCGAAAGGTCGACATTGTCCACCTTCCAAAGGGCTGAAACTCCTAAGAGTTGCTGGTAATGTTCCGTAAGTTTTTTCATCATTAAACCAGGGATTGAAATATTGCAGTCTAAGGTTTTATCACCTCATCCCACTAAAAGCCGCAAAAAGCCAAACGTTTTATCCAGTATTTCTCAATTATTTTTTTTCTTGTCAATAATAAAGGGATGGCAGATTACAAGAGCTTTCAACTTAATGGCACTGACAAATAGCTGCAAGCCATTTGTTCTACAAAGATATATTTTAAAAACCGGACATCGTTGAAAGTCTGTATTTCATTGCAAATCATAAAATAAATGAGGTGCAGTGATTTATACGTTAATTGTAGCCATTTTTTTTTGTATTTACCACACTCGATTGAGTGCGGATTGTCGTTATATTGAATTCAATAGAGTAGTAATCTGTCACAATTCATAATTTTGCACTCAATAGTGTTCTTCGTCTATTAAACAATAATTCTCAGTTTGACTATTCACAAACATGAGTAGACATATTTTATCATTATCGAAATGGTAAATATTGCTAAAATTTGAATAAAAAAGGTTTTCCCGGTACTCCTCAATCATTCGGTTTTTTTATCAATTGCAAGACGATGAAAGATGAGAGGCGTTTTCAGGTCAATTTCAGCGAGTCATTTTTTAACAGGAAATCAATAAAATTCTATTAATTGCCAATCATGAATTCCATGATGAGCAGTAATTTCCTCTAATAATTGTAATGATTTTGTTTCTCAATCACTACATTCTGTTGAGTGCTAATTATCATGTATATGCCTTCAATAGAGTAGTAATCACTAACCATATTGCCAGGATTTTTAGTTGTGCACTCAATAGTCGTCTTAAGCTTTTGTGCAATAAATCTCAGACTGACCATTATCAAATACGAGCGTCCAAATTTTTAATCATTATCGAAACGGAAAATGGTCCATAATTTGAGCAAAAACGATTTTTCTGTCTTACCCGGTTATTCCTGTTTATCAATAATGAAGCGATGGGATATGAATGGTGAAACACAGGATTCTCTCTCCGGTTTGGTTTGCCTGTGGGGATGGCAAGGCGGAACCGGATGGAACATAAATTGTTTGCTATATTCCGTACCGCTCAAGGGGTCGCCCCGTCAGGGGTTGTTCACTGTTGAGGGCTTTTATCCGAAGTCAGCAGTTTTTTTTATACTATCCGGCTTTATCAAATGGTTCCGAACAGTATTCCTAAAATTTATTATGTGACAGGTGGGGCGCGTAGCGGTAAAAGCTCTTTTGCCTTACAGCTTGCCGCACCGTATGTGAAGAGGGTCTTTCTGGCTACGGCGGAGCCCTTTGACGGGGAGATGCAGCAGCGTATCGGCAAGCACCGGGATGAGCGGGGTGATCATTTTACAACAGTCGAGGAACCGATTGCTCTTGATCGTGCACTCAGGGAATTGCCAGCAGGTACTGATGTGGTATTGCTTGACTGCCTGACGGTCTGGACAGGAAACCTTATGCATTATGCTGAAGGGAGGGGAGAGGGGGAGATCGACAAACAGGTCGAACGTTTTCTTGATGAATTGCACCATCCTCCATGTGATATTATAATAGTGTCCAATGAGGTTGGTATGGGCATTGTGCCAGAGAATGCCATGGCCAGAAGATTTCGCGATATTGCCGGTATCATTAACCAGCGTGTTGCTTCGCTGTCTACGGAAGCCTGGCTGCTTTGCAGCGGTCTGCCGATTCGGCTGAAGTAGCTCAGTTGATTTTTTTATAACATTTAATGAGATTATCAAATCATGCATGAAGAGTTGCAACAGCTTCTTAATTGTATTAAACCGGCCTCACATTCGCTTAGCGATGCGGCTCAGGCTCATCTGGACG
>CAIPKT010000050.1 GCA_903865705.1 uncultured Chlorobiaceae bacterium | reverse complement strand
TCTTTTCTGCTCCTGTGCAAAATCTTTTTTCTTTTCTTTTCAGTCCTCCCGAGTCTCTCAACCCGCGATTTCCGAAACCTCTGCATTTCGCTTTTCCCTTAACTTCATACTGTCAAATAACGTGCCATTTTGCAGGCTCTTTCCCACTTCTGCTTTCCCTTTCGGTCATTCTTCAGCGGGTTCCTAATGTACCACCCGCTTCTTTAACTTCCAAACCTTTTCTCCATCTTTCTTCTTGAAATCAAGAAAAAAGCCCTGTTTATTGTGTCGGTTCAGTTAAAACCGGAACAAATGAGGGCATCTCAACAACAAAGTCTATCTGATGAACGCCATGGGCATACTCCTTCGCTGCTGCAACAAAACCATGAAAGAGAGGATGCACCTTCTGCACCCTTGACTTCAGCTCAGGATGGAACTGTACCCCCACAAACCAACGATGATCCTTCAGCTCGATGATCTCAACCAGCTCCCCGTTTGGCGAGGTTCCGGAAAAAACCACTCCATTCTCTTCAAAGTTTTTGCGATAGACATTGTTGAACTCGTAACGATGGCGGTGCCTTTCATTGATAAGAAACTTCTGATAGATCCCGTAGGCCTTCGACCCTTCCGCGATAATACAGGGATAGCTGCCCAGACGCATGGTACCACCCTTTTCTTTCACCTTTTTCTGGTGCTCCATGAGGTCAATAACCGGAAAGCGGGTGCGCTTGTTAAACTCCGTAGAGTTGGCATCCTGAAAGCCACAGACGTTACGCGCAAACTCAATGGTCGCGCACTGCATGCCAAGGCAGATTCCAAGGAAAGGAATATTTTGCTCCCTCGCATACTGGATATACTTGATCTTTCCCTCAATACCCCGATCGCCAAAACCGGGCGCGACCAGAATACCGTTAAGCCCCTCAAGCTCCTTTTTCAGATCAAACGCATTCAGCTCAGCATCTTCAGCCCGGAGCAGCCTGACGTTAACCTTGACATTGTTGCTTGCACCGGCATGTATAAATGATTCTATAATAGACTTGTATGCGTCCGGGTATTCGGTGTACTTGCCGCATATGCCAATAGTGACTTCACCGTCCTGCGGGAACTTGACCTTGTTGCAGAACTCCCGCCAGTAATCGAGTGTCGGCTCCTTGAATTTCTTCAGGCCAAGCTTTTTAAGCACACGCAGATCGAGCTTCTCCTTCAGGAGCATCAGCGGCACCTCATAAATGGTATCGCAATCGTTCAGGCCGATAACGTCGAGTTCGTTGAGATTGCAGAAGTGGCCAACCTTGTTCTTGATATCGCGTGAGAGGGGCTTTTCACTGCGGCAGACAAGAATATCTGGCTGAATACCAACCCCAAGCAGCATTTTCACACTATGCTGTGTCGGCTTTGTTTTCAGTTCGCTTGCCGCCTTGATATACGGCACAAAAGTGAGATGGATGTTCAGCAGGTTGCTGTCGCCCATCTCAAGTTTCATCTGACGCATGGCTTCAAGAAACGGAAGTGATTCGATATCGCCTATAGTCCCGCCGATCTCGGTAATGAGCACATCAAGATCACCGTTTTTAGCCTGCTCGGCCATCCGATCCTTGATTTCGTCAATCACATGCGGCACAACCTGAACCGTTGCACCAAGATATTCACCGCGACGCTCCTTATCGATGACCGATTTATATACCCGCCCCATGGTCAGGTTCGAAGTCTGGGTCGTCGACTCATCAAGAAAACGTTCGTAATGGCCAAGATCAAGGTCAGTTTCTGCCCCGTCATCGGTCACATAAACCTCTCCGTGCTGGTAGGGCGACATCGTACCAGGATCAACATTGATATAGGGATCATATTTCTGTATGGCCACTTTCAGACCACGTGACTTGAGCAGCATCCCGAGAGAGGCTGAAAGAATTCCCTTGCCGAGCGAGGAAATCACCCCTCCGGTCACAAAAATATGTTTTACATTTTTCGGTCGAGCCATGAAACCGTCCGTCCTTGATTAATGATAAATAAAATCTATGGTTATTGCTCCGCCTTATGGGAACCGTCGCAGAAGGGTCGGTTCTGCGACCGGCCGCAAGCGCATATTGCTACGGTTTTTTCCACGTCAATCTCCACTATTGCAGGGTGCAATCCGCTCCCTTTATGTGATCCATCACAATAGGGCAATTTCTGTGAGAGGCCACACGCACAATAATATTTAGTGCCCGGCTGCTCCAGTATGATATAAGGTTTTTTCTTTTCCATAATTCCTCTGAAGTTTAGGGGTGACTGCTAAAACAGATCAATCTGTCCATCAGGATCTTCTAACAGCAAATCCGCATCGACCTCTTCATCGCTCTTCGGCACTCGCGCAAGGGCAGAGATAATATCCCCGGCCATCAGCCTGACAAGCCGGACCCCGGAAGTGTTCCTGCCGGTCAACCGAATATCGGAGACGTGCTGACGATTGACGATACCATGAGTTGTAATGATGATAAGATCGTCGTCATCATTGACGTCAAGCAAGCCAATAAGAGCACCAACCTTTTCATGAGCTTTAAGTGTAATGACCCCACGGGCACCACGCCGCGTCAGGCGGTAGTCCTCTACACGACTTCTCTTGCCAAAACCATTGTCGGTAACCGCGAGCAATGCCGTATCGGAGCGTTTGGTAGTAACCATTGAGATACACTTCTCTCCCTCATCAAGCGTGATACCCTTGACACCCATAGCCGTACGACCCATTGCGCGAATTTCAGCCTCGGGAAAGCGTACGACAAAACCAGAACTCTTGGCAAGAATAATCTGATGATCACCGTCGGTCAGACGGGCATCAAGCAGCTCATCCTGCTCATCAATGGTAATTGCCGCTATGCCGTTCTTTCTCGGATGAGAAAACTCTTCGAGAGCGGTTTTTTTGAC
>CAIPKT010000049.1 GCA_903865705.1 uncultured Chlorobiaceae bacterium | reverse complement strand
ATTCTGATCAAGGTCAACCAGATTGGCACCTTGACTGAAACCCTCCAGGCAATTGATCTGGCAAAAGCAAATGGTTACACCTCAGTCATCAGCCATCGCAGCGGCGAAACCGAGGACAGCACCATTGCCCAGATTGCTGTGGCAACAAATGCCGGTCAGATCAAGACGGGCAGCCTGTCGCGTTCCGACCGTATGGCGAAGTACAATGAATTGCTCCGTATTGAAGAGGAACTTGGCGATCAGGCTCGCTACCCTGGAAAAAAGGCATTCCGGGTATAAAAATGTTGCAGGGAACCCGTACCGATAACGGGTTCCCTTTGCCTTTCTCCTTCCTTATGACTCCGGTAGCACCGGGCACATTAAAAGCGTTTTATGCGTGAAGAAGATTATCAAGAAAATCTGGGAGAATATCCGTTCCAACCCTAAAAAATTTATTTTTAAGGTTGCCTTTGTGTTGTTTGTCTTCTGGATGCTGTTTGATGATTATGGAATCCTCAAACGGCTTCGCATGGAAGCTGAGCACCGCATGCTTATTGATCGGCAGAAAATCGAGCAGAAGAAGGTGATGGAAAACGAATTGCGTATCAGGTATGCTCTGGAGCCTGACAGTATTGAAAAGGCGTCAAGGGAGCGATATAATTTTAGAAAACCGGATGAAACCCTTTTTATCATCAGAGAGAAATAATTTTTCATATAACTGTATTGCAATCCAATGTATCAGTACCGCCGTCGATTAACTCGTGAAGTAGCTTTTGGAAGCCTGGCATTGGGCGGGTACCAGCCGATCAGGGTGGAGTCCATGACCAATACGCACACTATGGATACTGCGGCTACCGTTGAACAGTGCAGACGGCTATATGATGCCGGTTGTGAAATTATCCGGCTTACGGTACCGACCGAGAGGGATGCTGAAAATTTGCGGAATATCAGAGAGCAGCTTCGTCGTGACCGAATTGAAACTCCTCTTGTTGCCGACATCCATTTTTCTGCGCGTGCTGCGCTTAAGGCAGTTGAATTTGTTGACAATATTCGCATCAATCCAGGCAATTATGCCACCAGCCAGAAATTTTCTAACAATGAGTATTCGGAGGAGGAGTATCTGAGGGAGCTTGAGCATGTTCGATTTGAATTTGCTCCTTTGGTTGCAAAAGCGCGTCAATTCGGGGTTTCTATGAGAATCGGCACCAATCATGGCTCTTTGTCAGACCGAATTGTCAGCCGTTACGGAAACTCGGCGGAAGGTATGGTTGAAGCTGCACTTGAGTTTGCGCGGATGAGTGAGGAGATGGGGTATTTCGATACGCTGTTTTCGATGAAATCGTCTAATGTCAAGGTGATGATTCAGGCATATCGGTTGCTGGTGGAGAAGGCTGATCAAGAGCTTCGGTATGCCTATCCGCTTCATCTTGGTGTGACCGAGGCTGGCGATGGCGATGAAGGGCGTGTTAAATCAGCTATGGGTATTGGAGCCCTCCTTGAGGATGGTCTTGGTGATACCATCAGGGTTTCCCTGACTGAGGATCCGGTCAACGAAGTCCCTGTCGGGTTTGCTCTGGTCAAAAAGTATAACGACTTCCATTTGGTCAAAGGCGATAAAGGCTCTCTTCCGCTGAAGCATGTTATTGAAAGTCGCAACAAGCAACCGCAGCGTGCGCTCATAACTTATGAAGAACCTCCCTTCAACCCGTTCTGTTACCAGCGCAGGCTTTCCCGTCAAATTGCGATTGCAGGCATCGTGGTTGGTGGCGGCAGTTTGCCGAGAGTTGAAACTGAAGTGCATGGCCAGCTCTCGGAGAGTCATGCAGTTTTTGAAGAGGTGATGCAGAGGCTTGCTCCAGAAAAGCCGCAGGATGCCATCCGGTCTGAGTTCGTTTCCGTTCGCGTCGACACGGTCGAAGATCTTGAGGCGCTTGACGATCTGCTGGGCAAACTTGGTGATGCGAGCCGCTTTCTTGTTGCTTCTACAGGCGATGTGGCCCTTTTTGCCCGATTGCTTGATAAGGTCTCAAAAGTAAGGTTCGATATTATTGAGGCGGAGCGGCTTGGAGAAGAGTTTTTGGCCCTTATCGATAATGACCGGTTTGCAGCTGTCGAGTTGTGTTTTATCCATAAAGAAGCCGGAGTTGCTGTTCCGGGGGCGGTGCTGGCCCATTTTGCTGAAAAGATTCGTAGCAGGGGAGTGCAGCGGCTTTTGTTTTCGGTTATCTCAAGCAAGATCATTTTTGTGTATCGCAGGCTTGTTCAGGCATTCAACAGTCGATCGCTCGTTTACCCCCTTGTTGTCCGTTTTAAAAAAGAGTCTTCCGACAGGCTTGATTTATTGATCGACAGTTCAGTGCAGGCTGGAACGCTTTTCTGCGATGGAATTGGTGATATGCTTGCGTTTGATACCAGTATGTCGGTTGATGATGAGGTTCATCTGGCATTCAACATTCTTCAGGGTGCAAGAATCAGAATGTCGAAAACCGAATTTATTTCCTGTCCCGGCTGTGGAAGAACCTATTTTGAGCTGGAAAAAGCTACAGCCGCCATCAAGAAGAGAACGGTTCATCTTAAAGGGCTGAAGATTGGCATTATGGGTTGCATCGTGAACGGCCCTGGTGAAATGGCCGATGCTGATTTCGGTTATGTCGGTGCTGGAAAAAACCGCATCAGTCTTTATGTTGGAAGAGAGTGTGTTGAGGAAAATATTTCAGAAGCGGAGGCGGTGGATCGCCTGATTGTTCTTATCCGGGAGCGTGGTAAATGGGTGGATCCGCAATGATGTTTACCCTGATAACAGGGGCATCCATGGGGATCGGTGAAGCTTTTTCCCGGGAATTTGCCCGCAGGGGCCACAACCTGGTGCTTGTTGCCCGTTCTGGTGACCGTTTGCAGGTTCTGGCTGAAGAGCTTCGGCAGGTGAGCGGAGTTGAGGTAAAGGTTTGTGTCGAAGATTTAAGTCATGCTGAAAGTCCTGGCCGTGTTTATGAGTTTTGCCGAAGGCACTCTGCAGGAGTTGATTTTCTTGTTAATTGTGCAGGGTTGTCACGTGCGGGTGATTTTGATGATATTCCGCTCGGAAAGCTTGAAGAGATTATAATGGTCAATATGACGGCAATGGCGAGGATTACCCGTCTTTTTCTGCCGGATATGGTCGCAAGAAGAGAGGGAAGCATTATCAATGTTGCTTCTCTTGGTGCGCTTCAGGGTGTTCCCGGTCTTGGGCTTTATTCTGCAACAAAGGCATTTGTTCTGACGCTTAGCGAGGCGCTTTATGAAGAGCTGAAAGGAAAAGGGGTTAAGGTAGTTGCGGTCTGTCCCGGCTTTATCAATACGGGCTTTTTTGAGCGGGCAGGCCATAACGCGGCAAATCTTCGTCTGCCGATTTCCGAAACAGGCGTTGTCGTCAAAGCTGCGATGAAAGGACTGAGAAATAATAAGGTACGGGTTTTTCCGACACTGATTGATACTGCTCTGGTTTTTTCACAAAGGCTGGCTTCGAGGAAAATCGTGATACGGCTTGCTGGTTTTATTGCAGCAGTAAGGGAAAACTGATTAATTAATTCATTTTTTCTTTGTATATTAAAAATCGCTCATTATATTACCAGCCCTGTTTTTTGAGTGAGCTGCTGGTGTAGCTCAATTGGTAGAGCAGCTGATTTGTAATCAGCAGGTTGCGGGTTCGAGTCCCATCACCAGCTCTGAATGTTATGGGTAGGTAGCGAAGTGGTTAAACGCAACAGACTGTAAATCTGTCGACTCTGT
>CAIPKT010000048.1 GCA_903865705.1 uncultured Chlorobiaceae bacterium | reverse complement strand
GGAGTCCTTGACGGTGTGACCACCAATCCATCACTGATCGCCAAAATTGTGGGTGATCCGGCCAATTTTACTTTTCAGGATTTCAAGGCGCATATTGCAAAAATTTGCGACATGGTTGATGGCCCTGTAAGTGCTGAGGTTACCTGCCTTGAGACTGATGAGATGATCGCCGAGGGAGAGGAGTTGGCGGCCATCCATGAAAACGTGGTTATCAAATGCCCGCTTACCATTAACGGCCTGAAGGCCATCAGTCACTTTTCAGAGCAGGGAATCAGAACCAATGCCACGCTGGTGTTTTCGGCCACTCAGGCGTTGCTTGCCGCCAAAGCGGGAGCCAGTTATGTGAGCCCTTTTGTAGGACGGCTGGATGATATCAGTGCGGAAGGGATGGCACTTGTCAAGCAGATTGTCACTATTTATGACAATTACGGATATATGACTGAGGTAATTGTGGCCAGCGTGCGCCATCCCCTGCATGTTATTGATGCCGCCATGCTTGGTGCAGACATTGCCACCATACCATTCAGCGTCATCCGCCAGCTTGTCAATCATCCATTGACCGACCTCGGGCTTAAAAAGTTTATGGAAGATGCTGCGGTCATGAAAAAATAACCGGATGCGTCCTGGTCAGCGGGTGATAACTTCGATCTTGACTTTGGCGGTACCTTTTTCAAAGAATCCCAGTCGCCTGGCTGCTTCCGCGCTCAAATCGATAACCCGGTCATCGACAAATGGCCCACGATCATTGACTCGTACCGTCATTGAAGCATGGGTGTCGAGATTGGTTACTTTTACAAGAGAGGGCAAGGGGAGATATTTGTGTGCGGCGCTTGGCCTTGACGGGTCAAAGACTTCCCCGTATGCGGTCAACTGACCGTTATGTTGGTCGAGCGTTTCCTGGCCGTACCACGACGCGGTACCAGTTTCCTCGAAGGAGACTGCTTCTTCGTAGCTCATCGGCACATATATGCGGCCGTTGATAACATAGGGAGTATTCTTGATTTTCCCCAGTCGGTAAGCTTCTTCGGGTGAAATCGCTTGATTTCCGCCCCAGGGTGCAAGTGTTGATGTGCATGAACTGAGTGCCAGCGGCAACATCATGCATCCGATCAGCAGGAGATTATGTGTCGTTTTGTTCATCTGAGTTAATTTTCATAGAAAAATAGCCATTTTATATCGAATATCCTTTATACCTTGTTTATTATCCTCTTTCAGATACGCTAAGCGTACTGCTGTTTTACTCGGAGATATAGATTATAAGATGCTATCATGGCTGAAAAAAACAAAGAGCGAAGCTCTTTCGGCGTCCTTATTATTCACGGTTTTACGGCAACGCTCGATAGTGTGAATGCGTTGTGTACTCCTCTCAAAGAACTTGGTATTCCGGTCAGTTTGCCTTTGCTGTCCGGGCATGGGGCGTCGTCCCCAGAGGCTCTCCGTGGTGTTAAATGGGAAGCATGGATGGCGGATGCTGAGCGTGCGCTTCAAGAGCTTTGTCTTGAGGTAGAGCGGGTAATTGTCATCGGCCACAGTATGGGAGCTCTTCTTTCCCTGAATCTTGCCGCCAGGCATCAAGACAAGGTTGACTCGCTGGTGCTTGTCGCACCGGCTATCAAGCTTGTTTCCGTGCTTGCCCCGGGACGTCCTTTTCATTTTGCAGCACCATTTCTCAGCCGTGTCCTAAAGAATTGGAAGTTAAATACGGACTTTTCCGGGCAGGCATGCGGCAACTGTATTCCGCATTATTCGTGGGTGCCGACGGACGCAATCATCTCTTTTTTCGAGCTGATCAAAAAAAGCACGCAGTTGCTTGGCAGCATCAATGTTCCTGTTCTGATTATTCATAACCGCAGGGAACGTACCGTACGGCCTGAAAGCGCAATCATATTGTACAACAGTATTGCGACCGGGCCATCCGCAAAGTCTATCATCTGGCTGGAGCGATCCGGGCACCAGACTTTTTGTGATTGCGAGCAGGAAACAGCTATTCAGGCGATTGTTGACTATGTTTCCGCCAGGATAGGACGAAACAGGGGACCGGGTGATGCGCTTTATTGATCT
>CAIPKT010000047.1 GCA_903865705.1 uncultured Chlorobiaceae bacterium | reverse complement strand
GCCTCAATAAGGGCATGGTTGAAAGCCTGTTCATGGAACAGAGAGTGGCGGATTTGTTTGAGTTCGGTAATATCTTCGGCGATAATTAAAAGATGATCAATCTTTCCATCCTGAGAGCGTGAAGGATAGACTGTATGCTGGAGGGTTCGATTGCTCCGTTCATCTTCAAATGAGAGCCGTTTGCCGGTGCGCATGACCTCCTCAGCCTTTTCCCTGCGTTTTGCTGCCAGTTCCGGTGAAAGCAGATCATAAATATTCGTGCCAATGCACTCCTGTAAGCTTTTACCTATTCTGGAAGCAAAGGCCTTGTTTGCATCAACGATTTTGCCGGAGCACTCCATAAGAAAAACAGATTCAGGAGAGGAATCAAACAAGACCGATACGCTTATAAAGGGTTGTTGTGCAGTATGGTCAGTTGCTCCTCTCTCGTCACGCTCCTGGTTCTGCATAAGGGTGTTGTTGATATTTTTTGCTGACACGTCAATATTTTCAAAATGAGCATTTTTCCTTTAACTCATTATTCAATCATCAAAATCCATTGTTCGATCAAACTCCTTGTAAAAAGAAGGCCACAATTATCATGCTCACCATTTTGCAACTTCCAGGAATAGATGCTGGCCCTATTGGTTTACCTCCCCCCGGAAAATACTTTCAGCCCGATAACGCCACTGATGATCAGCAGCAGGCATAAAATTCGCGCCAGGTCACGTGGTTCATCAAAAAAAATCATGCCAAACGTAGCCACGCCGACGGCTCCGATGCCTGTCCAGACGGCGTAGGCGGTGCCGACCGGTATGGCTTTCATGGCAAGAGAGAGGAACCAGAAGCTTGCAATCATGGCTGTCGCCGTTAAAAGCGATGGTATGGGGCGGGTAAAGCCCTCGGTGTATTTGATACTGAGAGCCCAGCCGCACTCCAGACAACCGGCAATGACAAGGTAGACCCAGGAAATCGTCATCCGGAATTAAATTTTAATCCAGCGTTGAAGTTTGTCGGATTTTCGGGCAGCATGCATGACTTTCTGGATCATAAGACCATCAGCAAAGCCTGCGGCATCATGCAGCCTTTTCTCCTTGTTCTTGAGCGCCTTGACAATCCGATGGGCAAGAAAGGCAAAGCCGACAGCGAAAATACCGTGAACGGCGAGTGACGACTGGCGAATTTTTTCCTGCAAAACAAGCTCGTCCCACGAGAGCATCGGTTCAATCAGCTTCCACCGGGGGGCATCAATCAGGCTGCGGCCCACCTTTGCTTCGTCATTTGCAACTTCCCACAACCGTCCTGCCCCGTCAAGCCTGATAGTTTTGAGACTGCCCACCACTTCAAATGAAAACCAGGTGTAGGCGCCAACGGTGGTGACGTGCATTAAAGACGAGCTTCCGAGGGCAACCGATGAGGGGCCAAACTTCATCATCATAGCAAAGTGATCATCCGACGTGACACGGCACGCCTTCCCCGACTTGTCGGGGCGAGAGGAAATACTGGTTCCAAGGTTGCAGGATACCTTGGAAATTTCGCCAACAAGGAACCGGTTAAGATCAATCAGATGGGAGCCGAGAGCACCGAGGGCTCCCCCCCCCTTTTCGGCGTCACACCACCATGACCAGGGCATGTCGG
>CAIPKT010000046.1 GCA_903865705.1 uncultured Chlorobiaceae bacterium | reverse complement strand
TGATGAACTTTGTGCCGGTACTGATGTTGAGGAGGGGGGAGCCATCGCCCGTGCGGTGATGGAGGAGCTGCTCAATCGCGGCACAAAAACCATTGTGACTACCCACCTTGGTGACTTGAAAGCCTATGCTCATGAGCGCGAGGGTGTGGTGAATGGCGCAATGGAGTTTGACCGTGCAGGGCTGGTGCCTACATTCCGCTTTATCAAGGGTCTTCCCGGCAACAGCTTTGCCTTTGCGATGATGAAGCGGATGGGTTTTCCTGCTGCAATAGTTGAGCGGGCTTCGGGATTCATGCAGCATGAGCGTATCGGGCTTGATCGTATGCTTGATGACCTGAGCCGTCTCTTTGAGGAAAATCGTCTTCTGAAGCAGCATCTTGAGGCCCAGCACACGGATCTTTCGGCACGAGAGCTTACCATGCGCACTGAGGAAGCCCGCCTTGAGCGAAAACGCAGGGAGTTGAAAATTGGCGCTTCAAGAGAGCTGCAGAAAGAGGTGGAACATGCCCGAAAAGAGATTCGCGAGATTGTTCAGGAAGTCAAAAGTGCACCAACTGACCTGAAAGCAGTGCAGGAGGCCAGACAAAAACTTGGACTGAAAAAGCAGGAGGTTGAAAAGAGTGAGGCGTCTCTGCGTTCTGAAGCTGAGAGCGCCGTTCCTCTTGATCGCACCATCCGTGCGGGTGATTTGGTACGAATTCTCGACAGCACGGCTTCCGGTCAGGTTGAGAGTGTCAATCAGGAGAGTGTGGTGGTGCTGTGCGGAAATTTCAGGTTGACGACATCGCTGAAAAACCTTGAGAAGACATCGAAAACACAGGTGAAAAAGATTCTCAAAGAGCCTGCCCCTCGGCCGCAAAAAACTTCGTGGTCGGCTACAGCTTCGGTGGTGGAGTCAACAACAGTTGATTTGCGGGGACTCACGGGTGATGAGGCTATTCTGAAAATTGACCGCTTTTTGGATACGATGCTTCTTAACCGTATGCACTCGGCGATGATTCTTCATGGCAAGGGTACCGGGTCACTGCGGCAGCGGACGGCGGAGTTCCTGCAGCAGCATAAGGGTGTCAAGAGTTTTCGTCTTGGCGAGTGGGGCGAAGGTGGAGCTGGAGTGACGGTGGTGGAGTTGGACTAAAACTCATTATTATCTCCGACTTAGCAGATACATTGAAAAAAAGCATTCAATAGCGTATCTTATGCCGAGTAGAGATTTCAATGGTTTTTGAGCCCGTTTCCGGCTTTTATGATAACAACAGTATAAATCCTGCAGGGTTTGAAAGAAGAGTACCAATCATATCTGACTGTACCCAACCAGTTGACCGCCTTGAGGATTCTGCTCGTTCCGGTTTTCGTTGCGCTGCTGTTGCAGACGGACCCTTGGCTCAAGCTGTTCGGGGTTATTGTTTTTGCGGTAGCCTCCCTTACGGATATCTATGACGGGTATCACGCAAGAAAATATGGTGTTGAGACCCGTCTTGGCGCTTTTTTGGATCCGCTTGCCGATAAATTACTTATTACGGCGGCCTTTCTTCTCTATGTCTGGATGGGTTACCTGGTTCTCTGGATGGTGCTTCTGGTTGTTGTCCGGGATGTTGTGATTACGGCGCTGAGGGTTTATGCTGAGTATAAAAACAAGCCCGTCATCACCAGCGTGGAGGCAAAGTACAAAACCGTGGTTCAGAATGTTTTTGTCTATGTGATCATGGTGCTGATGCTGATGAAGGAGTCTGCTTTTTCCGGTAAAGGTATCGCAGTGATAATCGGCCGTTTTCTTGTCTCCGGCTATCTCGACTTCATCATGCTTGCGGTAACCGTCTTTACCGTCTATACTGGTATCTCTTATCTGGTCAGCAACTGGAATATCTATTTTCAGAAGCCACTTCAGGGCCAATAACAGTATGAAGCTACGTGCAGCCAAACTTCTCTCGACCTGCTTTGGAATCGGCTATTTTCCGGTAGCACCCGGAACAGTGACGAGTATGGTGGCCGTTCTCTGCTATTTTTTTATTCCGGTTCTGCACAATCCCTTGCTTCTGTTATTCCTTGTTTTGCTCTGTAGCGGTGCTGGTATTTGGGCCGGCGGAGTGATGGAAGATTACTATGGAGAAGACCCTTCAGTTGTCACAATTGATGAACTTGCCGGTCAGTGGCTGGCGCTTGTTTTTTTGCCTGAAGGAATAATGCCCATGGTGCTGTCACTGCTGTTTTTCCGGTTTTTTGATATTGCAAAACCGGGGCCTGTCGATGCTCTTCAGCGCTTGCCGGGAGGTTGGGGTATCATGCTGGATGATCTCCTTGCCGGTTTTTTTGCAAATATTTCAGTGTGGGTTCTGCTTCTGCTTCTTTCTCTTTTTCACCTCTGGCCCCCCACCCCCTCTCTGTAAAACTGCTTTATTTTTTCTGTCATGGATGGGGTATCGAAGCCGATCTCCCGGTAGAGGTCGTTCATGTTGCCGTGCGTCACGAATGCATCGGGGATGGCGATTTTCAGTACAGGGCGGTTGAGACCTTTTGTATTGAGGTGGTCGATAACGGCGCTTCCGAGCCCCCCGATCGTACTGTTTTCTTCAATAACAACAAAATGGGTTGATCGTGATGCAAGTTCCTCCAGCATTTCGGTGTCAAGCGGTTTGAGGAATCGCATGTTGACAACCGTGGCTATGATACCCTCTTTTTCCAATACACCGGCAACTTCAAGAGCTTTACCCGTCATGGTTCCCATACAGAGAAGAGTAAGCTTGCTGCCCTCCCTGACAATCTGTGCCTTCCCGATGGGCAGGGATGTGAAGTTTTTGCGAAGGGTTATGCCCGTTCCATTTCCTCTCGGATAACGGATTGCAACCGGGCCGTTCAGGTCATAGAGTGCGGTATAGAGCATGTCGCGCAGTTCCTGCTCATCCGCCGGAGCCATAATGACAAGACCCGGTACGGCATGAAGCCAGGATAAATCGAAGGCTCCGTGATGGGTCGGGCCATCTTCGCCGACAAGCCCTGCCCGGTCTATGGCAAAAACAACGTGCAGGTTCTGAAGCGCCACATCATGAATCAACTGGTCGTAGGCTCGTTGCAGAAAGGTCGAATAAACGGCAAAGACCGGCTTGAATCCCTGGCTGGCCAGACCTGCGGCAAAGGTGACGGCATGCGGCTCGGCTATGCCAACATCATAAAAGCGGTTAGGCAGGACGTTCTGAAAGAGGTCAAGCGATGTGCCGCTTGGCATGGCGGCGGTAATCGCGGTTATTTTAGTGTCTTTCATGGCAAGTTCAACTAGGGCTTCGCCAAATACCTCCTGATATTTCGGCGGAAGTGAGGTGTCGGCGGTTTTGAGCAATTTGCCCGTTGTCGTATCAAAACCGCCGTTGTGCGCGTGCCACTTGCTCTGGTTTTCCTCTGCCGGTTTGAACCCCTTGCCTTTTGTTGTAATAACATGCAGCAGTTTGGGGTGAGGAAGCTCCTGCATCTCTTTGAGCGCCTTGACGAGCTGCTCCATGTTGTGACCATCAATCGGACCAAAATATCTCAGGCCAAGGGCTTCAAAAAATGCACCCGGCGTTAAAGCCGCCTTAACACCCTCTTCGAGTTTACGGACGGCATTTTTTGCCTTTTTGCCCAGATCATTGTTGAAAAGCGAAATTGATTTCCAGACCAATTTTCGGGCCCTGTTGTAGTTTTTGCTTAGGGTCAGATTGACAAGATGGTGTCTTAATGCACCTGTATTGGACGAAATGGCCATCTGATTGTCGTTGAGAATAACCAGGACATCGCTTTTCAGATCACCGAGGTGATTCATTGCCTCGAAAGCCATCCCTCCGGTCATGCTGCCGTCTCCTATGACGGCGATAACCTTTTCGTTGCCACCCGCAAGTTCATTTGCCACGGCGATTCCTGCGGCAGCGGAAATCGAGGTCGATGCGTGACCTGTTCCGAATGAGTCGTGGAGACTTTCCGTTCTTTTTGGAAAACCTGCCAATCCTTCGAACTGCCGATTGGTTTGCATCCGCTCTTTTCTGCCGGTCAGGATTTTATGCACATAAGCCTGGTGTCCGACATCCCAGATTATTTTGTCGTGCGGAGTGCTGTAAACATGATGCAGCGCCACGGTCAGCTCAACAACGCCAAGGGTTGAAGCAAAATGGCCGCCATTAAGTGAAACCAGTTTGATGACCTCCTTACGGCATTCATCGGCCAGCGTCTGGAGCTCAGAAAGAGAGAGTTTTTTAAGGTCTTCAGGCGAACGAATTCCAGAGAGAAGGGTCATCTGTTGCGTGATGGAAACCGGGAGGAAATCAGGCATGGTGTTTTAAGGCTTCGGGTTCTTTTAATATTGTTAACTCTAACCATACTTAAGGCTTCCCGGTTCCATGCCTGTCAATCTGCCATTTTTCCGGTATTCAAATGCCTGAAATCTGAAGGAGGATGCTTCTCTCTTCGCGTGGCCCGTCAAGCTCAATGAAAAAGAGTGATTGCCACTCTCCGAGCAGCATTTTTCTATCTGCAAAGGGAATGGTTTCGGAGCTGTTCATGAAGAGCCCGAGGATATGGGAGTGGGCATTGTGGCGCCCATCAATTGGATTGAGGTTATGCTGATAGTTGCCATCTTTTGGCACAAAGCGCTTGAGCCAGGTCTCCATATCCTCAAGGAGGCGCTCCTCTTTTTCGTTGATATTGATGAAGGCAGTTGTATGGCGGCTTATGACGGTCACCTGTCCTCTCTCAAGCCCTGAGGAGAGCAGGGCTGCGCTTACCTCAGCGGTAATGTCGATGATTTCAATCGGCCTTGTGGTTTT
This sequence comes from uncultured Chlorobiaceae bacterium, assembly GCA_903865705.1. GTDB lineage: Bacteria > Bacteroidota > Chlorobiia > Chlorobiales > Chlorobiaceae > Chlorobium. The sequence goes on along the minus strand of CAIPKT010000046.1, from coordinate 10,090 downwards.
TGCCTTTATAGTATGGGTAATGATGCGCATGGTTGCAATTATTTTTCAACAGGTTATGACAAGCCCTTCATGAGGTAAGAGATGTACCCGTATGACGTTTTCTGCATAATGAACAACGCTGTTTTTTTTGTCGGCACTCGTACTGAGGACGTTCATCGTTTCAATGGCGAAAGGTTCAGTTGAAGGATGCTGGAACTCGATGGCTATGCCTGTTGCACTGAAATTGGCCAGAATAAAGGCATGTGCATCGGGTGTAAAACGGTGAAATCCGAAACAATGTGAGTTGTTTGCCATATTCAGCTTAAGCCGCTCGATCTCTCCTTCCTGAAAAACCTTTTGCTTCTGAAGCGCGAAGAGTTTTTTGTAAAGTACTGAGAGGTTGATGTTATCGGATTCAGGAGCTTGTTTGACAAGCTGTACCGGAATTTTATGCTTGAAACCCTCCATCTGCTCCTGGTGGACAAGATGCATTCCGGGGGCAGTCATCAGAACCATTGCTGCAGCTTTGTTGTTGAGGCCAATTTTTTCAGCGGCTCTTGGTTCGTCATGGTTTTCAAGAAAACGGCACAGGTGTTTCTGGTAGTCCCACTGGGCCTGCATGTGCCCGGCAAGCTTTTCAACATTGACAGGAGCGCTGCTGATATAGTCATAAAAGGGCTTGTCGTAGGTAAAGTCAAAACCCTGTTGCTGGAGTTCCCATTCCTTGTTCCAGTAAGATTCTGCAAGGAATATAAAACCGGGGTGAAGACGCTTGACTGCCGTAATTGCGCTGTGCCAGAACTCCTCCTTCATGGCTCCGCCAAGGTTGCCCCAGGTCGTATTGAAAACACTTTTAAGCATCAGCATGGCCATATCGCATCTGACGGCATCGCAGAGCGCGCTGATCCTGAAAAGGTTTTCAGTCATCATTTCACGCGTCTTCTTTTTTGCATAGTTGAGCTGAAGGGTGTCTGTCCAGGGATCATAGTAGGGGTCTTTGCCGTAGGCAAGATATTTGCCCCGTTCATATTCAAAACCGGATCCTGGATCCTGGCTCTGTTCAGCTTTGGATACGGGAACAAAAAATTCCGGGTGTTCCGGGATCCATTCGTTATCGAGGGCAAGGTGGTTCGGCACAAAGTCGAGCATAAGCTTTATGCCATAACCATGAAGCTTATCGCGGAAGAGCAGCAGTTCCTCTTGGCCTCCCAGCGCTTCATTGACAGTGTATGAGGGAATAGAATAGGGTGATGATGCGATATCGTCGGGCTCAATCTGAGCAATGTGCTCGAGGAATGAGCTTCGAAGGCCGGGATGTGCTGTGGCAATAGCCTTGCTGTACTGGCTCGGTTTCCATACACCCATCAGCCATACCATGTCAAATCCGCAAGTTGTAAAGAAGGTGAACTCTTTATCAGGAATGTTTGCAAGTGTTACAGAACGGTTATGTTCTTTGCTCAGTTTCTTCAGCCAGATTCTTGTATTGATTTCGTAAACAAGAGGAAACATTGAAGTTGGATCGTTTTAGGTGGGCAATGATTCGTCATGTAATATAGTAACTCTGAAAGCAAAAGTGAGCGAGTCAGGCATTTAAAAAATCGAAAAAGCCTGAGCATGCATATTGATTCGCTCTTAAGGGTAATACAGAGATAATGGTAATCACAGTCAGATAAAACTTTGCCATACATACGGTTACGTTATGGGGGAAAGGATTTGTTTCGCTCTGATTTGTAAAAAGGGTAAAGATGTACGAAATTCAACTGGAGATTTTGGCGCTTTACGGAAGCAAAAGGGGGGCGCTCTAACTGTTAACCCGGTATCAGGAAGTATTGACGGAATTTTTAAACGATCTCAATGAAGTGCAGCGTAATGCCGTGATTGCTACGACCGGGCCCGTGATGGTGCTCGCCGGTGCAGGTTCCGGCAAGACAAGGGTGATTACCTACCGCATTGCATATCTTATCAAAAACGAGGGGGTCTCTCCCCAGAATATTCTTGCGCTCACCTTTACCAACAAGGCCGCCGGCGAGATGCGCCACCGTGTTGATACTCTTTTGCATCAAGGCAGCTCACGTGGCTTGTGGATTGGCACATTTCACTCCATTTTCGCCCGTCTTCTCCGAAGCTATATCGACCTGATCGGTTACAATAAAAACTTTTCAATTTTTGACAGTGAGGACAGCAAAAGTCTGATCCGGCAGTCGATGGCTGAACTGAATATTTCTGCTGAATCGGTGCCGGTCAATACGGTTCAGGGACTCATCAGCCGTGCAAAAAACAGTTTTATTCTACCGGCAGAGTTTCATCGCAATGCCAGTGACTATAATCAGCAGAAAGCATCGCAGATCTACGAACTGTATGCCAGAAAGCTGAAAGAGAACAACGCCCTCGATTTTGATGACCTGCTTATCAAGCCGCTTGAACTCTTCAATGCGCACCCTGAGGTGCTGCAGGAGTTGCAGGACACGTTCCGCTATATCATGATTGACGAGTATCAGGATACCAACCGGGCACAATACCTTGTTGCAAAAATGCTTGGAGCCAGGCACCGCAACATCTTTGTTGTTGGCGATGATGCCCAGTCGATCTATTCATGGCGTGGTGCGGATATTTCCAATATCCTGAACTTTCAGGATGATTACCATGACGCTTTAACCTTTAAGCTCGTTGAGAATTATCGCAGTACCGGAAATATTCTCAAGGCAGCGAACAACATTATCAGTTGCAATCTTCGGCAGATTAAAAAAGAGCTGATTTCGCACCGCAATGAAGGGGAACCGCTGACGTTGATTGAGGCCTATAATGAGCGAAATGAGGCGGAGAGGGTAGGGGAGCAGATACGGAACTTGCGACTGAAGCAGGGTTTTGAGTTCAAAAGCTTCGCTATTTTTTACCGCACCAATGCCCAGTCGAGGGTGCTTGAGGATGTCATGCGCCAACACAAGATTCCCTACAAGATTTTTGGCAGTGTCTCCTTTTACAAGCGGAAGGAGATCAAGGATGCGGTCGCCTATCTTCGTTTCATTCTTAATGATCGTGACGGCGAATCACTGTTGAGAATTATCAACTTCCCTCCCCGAAAAATAGGGGATGTCAGTATTGCCAAACTCAGGGAGTATGCCGAAGAGCAGGAAATAAGTCTCTATGAAGCGATCCTGCAGGCAGATCAGGGCGGTTTCCAGGCGCGACTGGTTAATGCTCTCGGCTCGTTCAGTCTGGTTATTGAAGCGCTCAGGAAGGTTGCCGTTAACGGAACGGTCTATGAAGTCCTCACCGAACTCTTTGCTCTGACCTCTATTCCGTTACTGTTGCAGGCAGAAAATACTCCCGAATCGCTTTTGCGTCATGAAAACCTTCAGGAGCTGCTCTCGATGGCAAGAGATTTTTCTGACCATAACCCCGATACGGGTTCTCTTGGTGATTTTCTTGAGAATATCTCTCTGGCTTCTGACTATGATGAGACACAGGAGTCTGACAATTATGTTTCCCTGATGACCGTGCACGCGGCCAAGGGCCTGGAGTTTCCTGTTGTCTTTATTACCGGCCTTGAAGAGAGGCTTTTTCCCCTGCACTGCTATGAGCCAGAAGAGCTTGAGGAGGAACGACGGCTTTTTTATGTTGCGATGACGAGGGCGCAGGAGAAGATATTCCTTTCATGGGCTCAGAGTCGCTATCAGTACGGTCAGCAGCATTATTGCTTGAAATCAATATTTATTGGCGAAATTGATTCCTCTATTGTGCAGACAGAGAGTGGGAATTTCCTTTCAGATCGTGAGGCAAAGGAAAAAGCGGCTTCCGGGTTGTCATCCCCTTCAAGAGGTTACCAGCAGAAAAAGAATGGAGCATCCTCTACGGCCGCAACCGCAGGGGAAGAGGCTAAGCCATCCCGGTCAGCTTTTCGGGAAGGGACGATGGTGCATCACGCTGTTTTTGGCTCTGGAGTTGTGCTTGATGTTCAGGGTAGCGGGGCAAAGCAGAAAGTCCGGATAACGTTTCGCAATGCAGGAGAGAAGACTTTGATGGTGCAGTATGCTAATCTTAAAATTCAGCAGTAACCAATGCCGCAACCCATGTACAAAATGACTAAATGTTCCGCAGTATGAAGATCCTTTTTGGTGTTCAGGGTACGGGAAACGGTCATATCAGCCGCAGTCGCGAGCTTGTTCGAAAACTCAAGGAGGATGGGCACGATGTAGATGTCATCATCAGCGGCAGAAAAGAGAGTGAGTTGAAGGAGGTCGAGATATTTGAGCCGTACCGCGTTATGAAGGGTATGACACTGGTAACTCATAATGGAAAAATGAGCTATGTCGAAACGATATTTCAGCTTGACCTCGTTCGTCTGATGTCGGATATGGTGATGCTCGATACCACAGGGGTTGAGCTGATTATTACCGACTTTGATCCGATTACCTCAATGGTTGCAAGAACAAGAAATATACCTTCTGTTGGTTTTGGTCATCAGTATGCGTTCAAATATGATATTCCAATTGCGCAAGGATCAATTTTTGATAAATCTATTCTGCTGAATTTTGCCCCTGCACGTTACAATGCCGGGCTTCACTGGAGCAATTTCAATCAGCCTCTTTTCCCTCCAGTCATCCCGGTGACGCTCTATGAAAAGAGTGGTGTGAAGGTTATCAATAAGAAAATCCTTGTTTATCTGCCCTTTGAAGAGGTAGAGGAGATTACGGCCTTTCTTGATCCGTTTGATCAATACGAGTTTTTTATTTACGGTAAAGTGCTTGAAAATCGCGATGAGGAACACCTGCATTTCAGGGAATATTCCCGAAAGGGCTTTCTTGATGATCTTATGGAGTGCAATGGCGTTGTCTGTAATGCGGGATTTGAGCTTCCAGGTGAGGCGCTTCATCTCGGCAAGAAGCTGCTGCTCAGGCCTCTTGACGGTCAGATAGAGCAGCAATCCAATGCGCTTGGTATGGTGGAGCTCGGATATGGTATGGCGATGGAAACCCTTGACGGATCTGTTCTTGCCGAATGGCTGCAGAAGCCCTGTCGGGAGCCTTTGCATTATGCCCGAACAGTGGATTATATCGCCGAATGGATAGGCAGTGCCGAGTGGGACGAGCTCTCGAAATATACTGACGCCGCCTGGGCGGAGAAGTTTTGAAAGGAATGAGTATGCATTTCAGGGATCTTGTAACGAAATGCCGGAGTTACCGGAGATTTGACGGTGCTTGCCCAGTGCCCGAAGAGGCCGTGCGCGAGCTTGTTGAGCTTGCCTGCACTGTTCCTTCGGCCAGAAATCTTCAGCCCCTGAAATTTATTGCCGTTTGTGACTCTTCTCTTGTCGACGCCCTTTACCCCTGCCTCTCATGGGCGGGATATCTTGCTGACTGGTCAGGTCCGGCTGAAGGTGAACGTCCCCGGGCCTGTATTGTCATGCTTGGAGACCTTCTTGTAAGCAGTGACTTTGCCTGCGACAGCGGTATTGCAGCTCAGACCATGCTTCTTGGTGCAACAGCTTCGGGCCTTGGCGGATGCATTCTTGGCTCACTTGATCGCCAAAAAATAAGAGAGTTGCTGAAAATCCCGGATCGATATTCACTGCTCATGGTCATAGCACTGGGCAAACCTGCAGAAACGATTGTCATTGACCAGATGCGGGATGATGATTCGGTTCGTTACTTCAGGGATGCCAGTGGTATTCATCATGTGCCGAAAAGAGTGGTTGACGATGTTCTTTTGAACTTTCTTTAACCTCCATAGCGTTACCTCACGGCAGATGATCCGTATTGACGAACTTTTCAGCGCTTACAGCCAGGGCTTTTTCCCGATGTCGGACCCACAGGACGAAAAAGTCTACTGGTGCCGGCCCTACAAAAGGGCTGTTTTTAATCTTGATACTTACAAGGCATCGCGAGATGTTTTGCGCCTGACCAGAAAAAATGAGTTCAGCATCACGTTTGACAAGGAGTTCGAAGGCGTCATCCAAGGTTGTGCGGCCCCGCGAAAAACGGATCCTGCGACATGGATTTCCGACGAGATTATTGACGTCTATATCAAGCTGCACAGGCTTGGTTTTGCTCATAGTATTGAAAGCTGGTATCAGGGCGAGCTTGTTGGTGGCTTGTATGGAATAGCAATGGGAGCCGCATTCTTTGGAGAATCAATGTTTTCCCTTCGCTCCTACGCTTCCCGCATTGCATTTGATCGTCTGGTTGCTCATTTGAAAGGGAGGGGATACCTGCTGCTCGATGCCCAGATCATGAACCCCCATCTACAAAAACTGGGCGCTGTTGAAATTGATCATGAGGAGTATATGATGCAACTCACACATGCTTTGCAGAAAAAGATTGTTTTTCTCTAAGCAGGGGAAAAATGGTACTTTGAGCAACGGATAGTTTTACCCTCGCAAAGAGGGATTGCTTTTTGGGATTATTGACCTTTAACAAGGGGAGTTTTTATGTTGTCGAGGGACTTAACAGAAAATCAGTCGCAGACCAGAGTTATTATTTATTCAGGAAAAGGGGGGACAGGAAAAACCACCATTTCATCATCAACTGCAGTTGCCCTGGCCAGACAAGGCAAGAAGGTGCTGATCATGTCTTCCGATCCAGCCCATTCGCTGTCTGATGTTTTTGACATGCGCATAAGTCGCAATGATCCCCAGAAGATCGAAGAGAATTTGTACGGCCTTGAGGTCGATACGATTTACGAGCTTAAAAAGAACATGTCCGGCTTTCAGAAGTTTGTCTCTACCTCTTATAAAAACAAGGGTATTGACAGTGGCATGGCCACCGAGCTGACGACCCAGCCTGGTCTTGATGAAATCTTTGCCTTAAGCCGTCTGCTTGATGAGGCGCAGTCAGGCAAATGGGATACCGTTGTGCTCGATACTTCTCCGACCGGCAACACGCTTCGGTTGCTTGCCTATCCTGAAATCATTATCGGCGGCAATATGGGCAAGCAGTTTTTCAAGCTCTATAAAAGCATGTCGTCCCTGGCTCGTCCGTTGAGCGGAAAATCCATCCCGGATGATGACTTTTTTAATGAGGTCAATGTGCTCCTCAAGCAGATGGAGGATATCAACAAGTTTATTCTCAGTCCCGAGGTTACTTTCCGGCTGGTATTGAACCCTGAAAAGCTCTCCATTCTTGAGACCAAGCGTGCCTACACTTTTGTGCATCTTTACGGGATCAATGTTGACGGTATTGTGATCAACAAAATTCTGCCCACGTCAAAAACCGTGGGGGAGTATTTTGAGTTCTGGGCCGACCTGCACAGCAAATATCTGCTGGAGATCGACAGCTCCTTTTACCCTACACCGGTTTTTCGTTGTCAGTTGCAGAGAACTGAACCGATCGGGACGGATGCCTTGCATGATATCAGTAAACTGGTTTTTGGTGAGCAACTTCCTGACAAGATCTTTTATTCCGGGAAAAATTTCTGGATTGAAAGCAAAAAAAATGCAGCAACGGACGACCATCGCGAAGTCCTTTGTATTAAAATACCCTTTCTCAAGGATGCCGAGGAGGTTACCGTCAGCCGGATGGGTACAGACATCGTTGTTACCGTAGACAGGGCCCAGCGCATCATCACTCTTCCAAGGGCATTGTACAGTCTTGACATGGAAGAATATATCAGAGAGGATAACCTTCTTAGGGTGGTATTCAAGGAGATCGTTGTCGAAAAGGAGGAGCTGGAGCTGAGCGTGAATAAAAATGTGCTCGATAAACTTCGATCAATGAGAAGGATGAAGTTATAGTAGAGTGGTTTAATGCTACCCGTAAGAAAAATTAAAGGGAAAGAGTTTAAGTTTTCATGGGAATCTTGTATCTTCAATGTTTAAAATGTTGAGTTAACGGGAATTTACCCCAATCTTTGTTAAAGAATCAGCTTATATCATGCCTGAGAAAGCGCACTATGGTTTGTTGAAAGGGAAGAAGGGAATCGTTTTCGGCCCGCTTGATGAGAGCAGCATCGGCTGGCAGATTGCCCTTCATGCCTACAGGGAAGGCGCAGAAATCGCCATCTCAAATGTTGCGGCCGCATTGCGTTTCGGCAATATTGACGAGCTATCTACATTATGCGGTAATGCACCGATGATTGTTTGTGATGCATCAAAAAATGAGGATGTCGATGCATGTTTCAAGGAACTCAAGGAAAAAGTCGGCCCGGTCGATTTTATTGTCCATTCTATCGGAATGTCGCAGAATATTCGCAAGCAGTTGCCCTATGAAGATCTCAACTACGAGTGGTTTATCAAAACTCTTGATGTTTCGGCTTTGTCGCTGCACCGGCTTGTTTCCTATGCTTTAAAGAATGAGGCGATCAATGACGGCGGCAGTGTCCTCTCCCTTTCCTATATTGCATCACAGAGAAATTACTGGACTTACTCCGATATGGGAGATGCAAAGTCCCTGCTTGAGTCTATTGTCCGCAGCTACGGGCCGAGGCTTGCAAGAAAGGCTATCCGTATCAATACGATATCACAAAGTCCAACCTATACCAAGGCAGGAAGCGGCATTCCGGGGTTTGAGAAAATGTATGATTACAGTGATCTCATGTCTCCTCTTGGCAATGCCTCTGCAGAAGAGTGTGCTGAATATTCTATGACCATTCTCAGCGATCTTTCCCGCAAGGTTACCATGCAGAACCTGTTCCATGATGGCGGCTACAGTTCAATGGGAGCTACCATTCCTATGATCAAGCTTGCTCATGAGGTGCTCAACGATCCTGAGCTTGCAGCGCGGGTAGGTCTTAACGATTAAGTTTACCTCTTACAGGTGAGATTTTGGGGAGAACACCCTGGCGTGTTTTCCGATTTTTGACCGGCAGGAGTCCGGGGTTTCCCACTATAACTGATATGTACCGTGCATTTCTCAGCGCACCTCTGGTAAGAGCGCTGAGAAATACGGTCATTACTATTGCGTTTTTTTATCGTCTAACGGCTCTGTTTATAATCCTGCTTTGTGCACCCAACCCATCAGTTCCTGACGTGCGGATGCCTTTGCAGCTTTTTATATGAGTCTTCTCAAAACAGTTTATATCTGTCTTTGCTTCAGATCGGGCATTTTCCCGCTATCGGTGCGATTTCCAAAAAGCTATTTCCTTGAGTATTTTTTTTTCAAATAATTTCGAAAATATTTAAAACAACACAATACAGATGGCAAAAACAGCGAAAATTATTTACACCAAAATTGATGAGGCACCCGCTCTTGCGACCTACTCTCTTCTTCCTGTTCTTAATGCATTTGCAAGGGGTACCGGCGTTGACTTTGAGCCGAAGGATATCTCTCTTGCCGGAAGAATTATTGCCAACTTTCCCGAAAATCTGACCGAGAGTCAGAAAATACCCGATTATCTTGCTGAATTAGGCGCTCTTGCCCTGACACCCGAAGCCAATATCATCAAACTGCCGAATATCAGTGCCTCTATTCCTCAGTTGCGGGCAGCGATCAAGGAGCTGCAAGATCATGGCTATAACATCCCCGACTACCCTGAAGCGCCGGCAAATGAGGCTGAAAAAGAGCTTCAGATACGGTTTGCCAAGGTGCTTGGCAGCGCTGTCAACCCCGTCTTGCGTGAGGGAAATTCCGATCGGCGCGCACCGCTTTCAGTAAAAGCGTTTGCCCAGAAGAATCCACACAGAATGGGTGCATGGAGCAGCGATTCGAAATCGCATGTAGCCTCCATGAACGCCGGTGATTTTTATGGCAGTGAAAAGTCAGTTACAGTCAGTGAAGCCAACACGGTTAAAATCGAGTTTGTTGCCGCCGACGGCAACACGACCGTCCTGAAAGATAAAACCCCGTTACTTCCCGGTGAGATCATTGATGTATCAGTCATGAATGTCCGTGCTCTCCGCAAGTTTTTTGAAGATCAGATTGCCGATGCAAAGGCAACAGGAGTATTGTTGTCACTGCACCTGAAAGCTACCATGATGAAGGTCTCCGACCCGATCATGTTCGGTCATGCCGTTACGGTTTTCTATCGTGAGGTGTTTGAAAAACATGCCGCCATTATTAAAGAGCTTGGCGTAAATGTGAACAACGGCTTGGGTGATCTTTATGCAAAAATCCAGAAACTTCCTGAACCCGAGAGAGCGGCAATTGAAGCCGACATCAAGGCGGTCTATGCTGCCCGT
>CAIPKT010000045.1 GCA_903865705.1 uncultured Chlorobiaceae bacterium | reverse complement strand
TTTTTTAGCGCCGAAAAAGAAAACAACTGATCATTACAACAGCACCAAAACAACCAGGAGTACATCAATGAAAAAAACAGTAAGACTCATAAGCCTCGCGGCAGCGATTTTTGCAGGACTCAGCGGTACCGCCCAGGCAGAAGGGTTTAAGATAGGGGCGGATGTGGTCAGCAGCTATGTATGGAGAGGCGGCGACTTTGGCAATACCCTTGGCGACTCCCCTGCCATTCAGCCAGCACTTTCCTACACCTTTGCGGGTAGCGGTGTTGTTGTTGGCGCATGGGGTTCCTATGCCGTGAGCAAGAACACCGGAGCCGACAGGTATAAAGAAGTCGACCTTTATGCTACCCTGCCGGTAGGTTCACTCAGTTTCACCGTAACTGATTATTATGTACCGGTTGGTAACGTCAACAGATCGTTTGATTTCTCGAGCGATGGTCCAAACATTGTTGAACTCAGCGTTGGTTATGCAAAGGACAATCTTAGCCTGCTTGCCGCAATTAACGTTGCTGGAACTGAAAACGGCAATGCAAAATACTGTGAAGCCGGTTACAAGTTCTACGACAAGGACGGCTACACAGCAAAAGTTGTTATTGGTTTAGGTGACGAAGATTACTATGGCGACAAGGAAGGCAACAATATCGCTCTGGTCAACACCGGCATATCGGTTTCCAAAGACCGCTACACCGCATCATACGTCTACAATCCTGACACCGAAGCTTCGAACTTGGTCTTTATGGCATCGTTCTGAACAAAAAAGTCATGAATCTCTATGGGTAATATTTCCCGCCTCTTGAGGCGTAAAGTATGATAGAGTTGTCTTCAAAATACCCCGTTGCTTGCGGCGGGGTTCTTTATTAACCGCTCAAAGCTAAATATCCGCCTCGTAAATAACATACTCCTTGTAGGGCCTTCCTCCGATAACCTTTGCCAATTTACTCATCGACTCATTTGCTTTGAGCACCCAGCTCATTTCACTGGCAAATACACCATGCTTTCCACCATAATCGGCAATCTGGGTATTGAGAATACTGTCAATTCCCTTGTTGCGGTATTCAGGCAACACTCCCATAGTTATGGTGCGAACCATGGTAATATTGCGACTGTACCAGAGATATTTCAGCAGGCCGAGGGGCGTGAATGGGTTACCATTCACGTGCTTAAGTGCCTGGTTAATATCGGGAAGCGACAGTGAAAAACCGATTGTGCGCTTGTTACGATCCTCGACGAAGTAGATATAATGAGGATTGGCAAGAGGCTTGAGGCTTTTGGCAAGAAAATCAAACTCCTTGTTCGTCATGGGAACAAACCCCCAGTTTTTCTCCCAGGCCTTGTTATAGATATCCCGTATACACTCAATTTCCTGATCAAATTTCTTAATATCCAGAATCCGAACCGTCAGTTCTTCCCTTTTCATAACATGCGCGGCAATGCGGCGCAAGCGTTCGATATCTATAATTTTCTGGTCAATGTACCATGCCAGCAGTTCCTGCCCGACATGATGCCCGTACTTCAAAACGAGATCATTGTAGTAAGGAGGATTGTAAAGCATGAGGAAAACCGGGGGGCTTTCATATCCTTTTATCAACATGCCGCACTGATCGTTCATTGAGGGACTCACCGGTCCGCGCATGGCATTGAGCCCTTTCTTTTTCAGCCATCCGGAAGCCGCATCAAAAAGAGCGTTGGCTACCTGTTGATCATTGATGCACTCAAAGAAGCCCCAGAAGCCAACCTTGTCCCCATGAAACTGATTGTGCCTCCGGTTTTCAACGGCGGCAATTGTGCCCGACATAACGCCATCTTTCCAGGCAGTAAACATGGCGAGGTCAGCATGCTCATATAAGGGGAACGTCTCTGTATCGAGAGTTTTCATATAATCGTCAATGACCGGAGGAACCCAGTTTTTATTGAGTTCCGGGTCTTTTCGATAAATTTGCCAGGCAAATTTGATAAACTCTTTTCGCTCTTTTTTATTCTGAACCTGTCGAATCTCTATTGCCATATATCCCCCACCTTTTGTTTGATAGTAACCGTCTGATTAGGCAAAAAAGAGTGCCAATAATCGTAAAAAGGGCTCCTACGGAATAAGGTCATGCATGACAGCAGCCCCTTCACGCAACATGCGTTCGGTATCCTCCCATGAAAGGCACTCATCGGTAATCGATACACCGTACCTGAGCTTG
>CAIPKT010000044.1 GCA_903865705.1 uncultured Chlorobiaceae bacterium | reverse complement strand
TGGCGCCTGGACAGATCCAGGAAACCTATTCGACATCGTCGGCTATTGTGACTGCACTTGGTATCAATTCCGGTTCCAGTGTGCTTTTTCACGGAGCTACTGCCGGTTTGCAATATTCGCTATAGAAATTGCGACGTGTAGTGACGCATAATCCTGATTGCAGGAAATTTCATGTTGCTGCCGAGTAACGCGACCTGCAGTAAAAGAATGAAAAAGAGGATGCCACGGATAATTGAATCGTACTTACGATGATTCGGCAGCGACAACAGCGGCAACCTTTTCGGCAAGAAAGTCGGCGAAAGCCTCAGAATCGTTGATACAAGGAATAAACCTGAACGATTTCACGGAACTTGCAGCGGCTTCCTTCTGCGCATACAGAATTGTCTCCGTTCCATCAGAAAAATAACCACAACTGAAAATATCGACATTTCCGGCTCCCCTGGATGAGAGTGCTTTTAAGGACTCGGCAAGAGACGGCTTTGTCCAGGTTCCTCCTACGTCATGGTTAAGGTATGCTATTTCGACACTGTCATAACCGTTGCGAGGATCAAGAAGAAGAGCATTGCGAAGAGCGCTGCCCATTTCTTGCATCTCTTTCAGGCCAGTATGAAACATCGGGACCTCTCCTTTCGTATCCTTGACGAGAGTGCCATGAAACGCCAGAATTAAAACCGATCCGTTGACAGTTTTCCCATGGTAGAAGACGTGGTCGAGAAAGACTTGCCGGAGCCCCGCATCATTCCAGAAATTATGAACTACGACAGGGCGTCGCTGAGCGTTGACTAGCGCATATCGGTCGGAGAGCCGCTGCAGATTTCCGGAAGTCAGTTGATTATCGATGGGTGACATGGAGACTAACAACTGGAGGTCATGAGCACTCGTTTGTTCGACGATATCCTTAACGAATGGTGGGGTGACATGGAACGCCGAATAAACTTCAAAGTTGATTTGGTGAGGCATCACGACTCTGTTGAGCTTCTCCTGGAGTTGCGAAGCCTGTTGCCGGGTGATTCTGTTCTGCGGTGAACGGTATTTTTGTGCACGAAACGTCACTTTGTTTTTTACCCCTCCAACCACCGATGCAACAAGCTGCAATGGACGGGGCAGATTCATCACCTCACCAGCATGTGCGAGGGTGTGGCGGATCATGGAGAAATTCTCAAAAAAACTCTCAGTTTCAGCTTCTCCATGGGCAACCAGTATAACAGCAATTCTTTTCATCATTGAGAAAGTATTGATATTTCGTTGATGATGCGGTTTGCCCGATGACCTCCCGTGCATGATCAAGATTCATGGATCGGCAGAACGGTTTATGTCGGGTTTTTTTTCCAGGGAATTCTGTTGCTGCCAAGCAATGCGACCGGCAGTAACAAGATGACAAACAGGATGTCCCGGACAATCGGGCCAATACCAATCTCCTCTTTCAGTCCGTACCATTGTGAAAGAAACTCCATGCAGCCGCAGTCGTGCTCGAGCCCCCTCATGAGATTGTTTGTTATGGAGGCGATGAAGATCGCCATCATGCAGAGCATTATCGATGAACTTATCCGTGAGAAAAGGTCGAGGAGAAGCATGGTGCCACACAGCAGTTCACAAAGGGAGACGAAAAGCGCAACGGCGGGGATGAGCAGTGAAGGCAGAATCTGGTATTCCGCGATGACAAGAGCGAAATACTTCAGGTCCAGGAGTTTTTCACCTCCCGACATCATGAATAACGCGCCGAGCAGCAGCCTCAGGGCTGTGATCAATGCTGGTGGAAAGCCAATCCTGAACAATTTCATCCTTCAATCGGGAAGCCTGCATGAGACCATTCGATCAAACCGCCTGAAAAAACCCTGACATTCCTGTAACCGTTTTTCTTCAGCTTATCAGCAACATGCCGGGCCTTGCTGCACCCAGGCCCAATGCAATAGACCACAATAAGGGTTTCAATTGGTTTTTTGTTCCTGAACTCAGGAAACTGCTCGGCAAACCTGCTCTCAGAAAGAGACCAAGCTCCTTTGATATGCGAATTGTAATAAGCATACTCGGAACGAGCATCGACAAAACATGCCGAATGACGGTCAAAAAGGGCCTTAGCGGCAGAGAGATCAATTTCGCCGGATTCTTCTTTCACAAGAGTTACAGATGGCGCGGCATGGAGTTGTGATGCCGCAGGCGAAAAACATGAAAGCAATAGAACCAAAGCGACCAGTATTCTCCGTAATGGTTTTCCTGACACTATGCAAGGCATGGTTATTCTCTTAAAAAGATTCCGATCGTCATCGTCACTCCCACTCAATGATATTAAGACGCTTAAGGCGTTATAAAATAATAACTTGAAAAGCGCTTTTGATGTTAGTTCGAAGTAGAGCGTGAGATTTATTCTGTATTTATTTTCTGGAATTATGCGGTCACGGTAAGTTATAACCTACCTTTACCGTATTCCTAATCATACTAATATAACCTTGTGACCATTCATTTTACACTAAATCAACAACCTTCCGTTTCGCATCCTTGTTCTCATCAATGTATCTCTGTGTTGTCTGAAGAGACGAGTGACCTGCCAACATCTGAATATCCTTCAGACTGCCACCGACCGTTGAAATCTTCCGAGCAGTGCTTGTGATGAATGTTCTTCTGCCAGAGTGAGACGAACATCCGACCAAACCGAAAATCTTATAATAAGACGTGTTGTTCAATGGAAAGTTTTATATAATGATAAGGTTACGTTTTATTGCTAACATTTTGAGGAATAATGACTGTATGTCTATCCAAAAAACAATACTATTGGTTGACGATGACGACGGAGTTCTTCGTGTTCTCAGGGCAATGCTCATAATGAATGGATATAATGTTCTATCAACATCGTCAACATTAGAAGCAATACAGATTGCTGAAAGTTATGCGGGAGAAATACATCTGTTTCTTGTTGATGTAATATTGGCGGAAATTAATGGAATGGAACTGAGTAAGAAGTTGTCTTCAATCAGAGAACAAATGCCGACACTTTTTATCTCTGGATATGATAATGGGATTGCTTTGAGTGAACACAACTTTATTCGGAAACCATTTTCGACGAAAGCACTTATAAGTAAGGTAGAAACCACAATGACCTCACTCACGCCACAGTAACAAAACCACATCCTCCTCTATCTCCTTGATGAAATCCAGTCACCCGTCAGAAAAAGTTCGCATAGTTCTCCCCAACTACTCCCAAGAATCTTGTGACCTTTTTTAATTTTTGTAAGGATTGAAAGCACTTCCTGTTCGGCAAGGATAACAGCATCACCGAAAATCTTTGTTCGAAGAGATTTTCGGAAGTAGTGACTTTCTTCTTTTATTCACACTCGAAGGTTGTAGTTACCGTTTGATTGTGGTGATGTAGATGATGCCTTTGCCTCCATAAATCGGGTGCTGATTTTGGAAACACTTGCTGTCTTTTATGCTGTTTATGTTTTCCTATGATGCTCGTAGTTTGTAAAACTTTTTGAGCAAAAACATCAAAGACCCTTATTTTACAAGGGTCTTTGATGTTACTTTGAAGTTTTGATATGACGATAAATCATTATAAAACAACCATATAAAAAATCGGCATTACTCCCACTCAATGGTTGCGGGTGGTTTCGATGAAATATCGTAAGCCACCCGGTTTATGCCTCGCACTTCGTTGATGATGCGGTTTGAAACACGGGCCAGAAACTCATGCGGCAACTGGGCCCAGTCGGCAGTCATGCCGTCGGTTGATTCTACGGCTCGCAGCGCCAGAACATTTTCGTAAGTGCGTTTGTCGCCCATGACGCCGACTGACTGTACCGGCAGCAGTACGGCAAACGCCTGCCAGACTTTTTGGTAGAGTCCGCTTGATTTCAGCTCTGCAATAAAGATTTCGTCAGCATCCCGGAGGATGTCGAGCCGTTCCTTGCTGACCGACCCAAGTACCCTGACGGCAAGGCCGGGGCCGGGAAAAGGGTGGCGCATTAAAATATCCTCGGCGATGCCGAGTTCGCGTCCCACGGCACGCACTTCATCCTTGAAGAGCTCCCTGAGCGGCTCGATAAGCTTGAGCTTCATCCGTTTCGGCAGTCCGCCCACGTTATGGTGCGACTTGATGGTTTCCGAGGGGCCTTTGACGCTGACACTTTCAATGACATCAGGATAGAGCGTACCCTGCACCAGAAATTTTTCGCCTTCCATCTGCTCTTCGAAGATCTGGATAAAAGTGCGCCCAATGATTTTGCGTTTTTTTTCAGGAGAAGCAACCGTTTTCAGGCGTTTCAGAAAGAGTTCGGATGCATCGACCAGGCTTACCCTAAGGCCGAGCGTCGAGAGGAAGCTCATTACTTTTTCTGCTTCGTTCTTTCTCAACAGGCCGTTATCGACAAAGACGCAATGGAGTTGCTTGCCGATTGCCTTGCCAACCATGACTGCGGCAACGGTGGAGTCAACACCGCCACTGATTCCGCAGATCACCTTCTCTTTGCCTGCTTTGCGGGTAATTTCGGCAATCTGATGATCGATAAAGCTTTTTGACGACCAGTCAGGTGTGATGCCTGCAATATCAAGAAGAAAGTTAGAGAGAAGCTGCTTGCCGTAAAGGGTGTGCTGCACCTCAGGGTGAAACTGCAATGCGTAGATTTTCAAGGCGCCCTTGCTGCCGAAGCTTTCAAAGGCACACATTTCAGAGTTTTCGCTGCTGGCGGTTACCCTGAACCCTTCAGGAAGCCGCACTACTTTATCGCCATGGCTCATCCATACGTCGGAGTCCGGAATATTGCGGAAGAGAGGGCTTTCATGCTCTTCGTTTCGGGTAACGAGAATTTTCGCCCGCCCGAATTCATGCTTTGAGGAACTGGCGACCTCACCTCCAAAATGTTTAGCGATGGCTTGCAGTCCGTAGCAGATACCGAGCATGGGAATACCAAGCGAAAAGATCCTCTCATCTGGCAGAATGGCCGATTCGTCGTAAACGCTCGTCGGTCCCCCTGAAAGGATGATAGCCTTCGGGTTGTGTTCCCTGATGCTTTCCGGTGAAGCATTGTAGGGCAGAATCTCAGAATAAATACCCAGTTCGCGTATACGACGGGCAATCAACTGCGTGTATTGTGATCCGAAATCAAGAACTAAGACCGATTGCATAAAAAAAACGGTTGAGCGTTAAATAAGCGAGAAATCAGAACACTTTCTCTTCTTTTAGGATCTGTGCTGGCAATGAATTTTGCGGAATCGCCTCTCCATTGCGGGTTTCGGTACTGGTGCTGTCTGTCTCTG
>CAIPKT010000043.1 GCA_903865705.1 uncultured Chlorobiaceae bacterium | reverse complement strand
GGTTCTGCACTGATGCTTCCAAGCGCAAGTGAAGAAAGGCTGTCGCCGGCGCTTTTCAGCTCTTCAACCGTGGTGCCGCCTTTTGGATAAAACACATGCTTGCCGGTCTGCGGAGCATCGAGCACATCCGATGTGTCAGGGAAAAGCACAATCTTGACGCCAAGTTCTTTCGACAACCGCTTGATTTCGCGCATGTCGGATGGTTCCATCCAGCCGGCAATAATGTTGTACTGGTGCTTTTTGACACCGGTTGAGACGGCAAACTGTGTGGCAATACCGGTGACCATATTGGCGTAGCCGGTTATGTGCGACCCGATAAAGCTTGGCGTACTGGCAAAAATAACATACTTGCCTTCCGGAATTTTGCCGTCATCCCTTGCTTTTCTCGTGATCTGCTGCAAATCGTCACCAATGGTTTCAGAAAGGCAGGTCGAGTGCACCGCAATGATATCAGGCTCATAGACCGAAAAGATGGTTTCGATGGCAGCAAGGAGGTTAGCCTGGCCGCCGAACACTGAAGCACCTTCGGTGAACGAACTTGTTGCCGCCATAACAGGCTCTTTGTAGTGGCGGGTCAGGGTGCTGCGGTGATAGGAACAGCAACCCTGTGAGCCATGGCTGTGAGGCAGACAGCCATGAATACCGAGCGCTGCATACATGGCGCCGATTGGCTGGCACGTTTTGGCAGGGTTTATGGTCAGCCCTTCACGCTCTTTAACCTCTTTTGATGTGTGTCGTAATAGCATAGTTTAATATTCTCCGTTTTCCCTCATTACTGTGTCACGTAACTGGCCGCAAGTCCTGCACCGTTTCCGGCCTTTTCCCATGGAGCCTTGATCAGCTTCCATACCGGGTTGTTCACCATACGGTCGATGTCTTTATAAAAGTTGACCGCTCCCTCAAAGCCAGTGTAGGGACCGCCGTAATCGTAGCTGTGAAGCTGTTTTAACGGAATACCCATTTTCTGAACCACATACTTCTCCTTGATGCCGGCACAGAAAATATCCGGCTTGTAAATCTCAATCAGCTTTTCAGACTCATAGTGGCTGAGGTCATCGACAATTAGTGACTTCTTGGTCATCTGCTTCATCATTCCCTCATAGCCGTTGATTTCCAGCCCTTTTTCTTTCAGTGCTTCAAGCTCAGCCTCGGTTTTTCTCGGATTGTAGAGTTCCGGATCGGGGAGCACCTTCAGTTCCTCAATGTTCTTGCTGTCGGCATCGATCTTGATGCTGGGCAGCACGTGACGCCCTTCGTAATCATCGCGATGCGCAAACTCATATCCTGCGGCGACCGTTGTCATGCCAAGCTCGGCAAAGAGATCCTGGTAGTGGTGGGCACGTGACCCTCCGACAAAGAGCATGGCGGTCTTGCCTGTTGTTCTCGGCAGTATCTCATCAATGACTGCTTTCACTCTTGGTGTCTCTTCGGCAATCACCTCTTCTACTTTTGCCTTGAGTTCTTCATCCCCAAAGTATTCCGCAATTTTGCGCAGCGACTTTGCGGTCGATTCGGCACCGACGAAGTTGACCTTCATCCACGGGATACCGTACTTCGTCTCCATCATGTCACCCATGTAGTTGATGGAACGGTGACAAAGAATCACGTTCAAATCGGCCGTGTGGGCGTTTTCAATCTGGCTGACCGTTGAGTTGCCGCTGAAGGAGGCTACCAGAGTAATGCCAACCTTCTCGAAAATGCGCTCAATCTCGAAAGCGTCACCACCGATGTTGTATTCACCAAGCAGGTTCAGCTTGAACTTGCCGACGCTTGGCGTATTGTCGCGGCCAACCATGTGCTTGAACACGCCGTTGTTGGCAATGTGGTGACCCGCCGACTGGCTCACGCCCCTGTACCCTTCGCAACTGAAGCCGAAGACGTTGCAGTCACCGAACTTCTCGCGCATCTCTTTCGATGCTGCATGAACGTCATCACCAATCAGACCAACCGGACAGGTCGAGAAGATGGCGATGGATTTCGGATGAAAGAGGTCATAGGCCTCCTGGATTGCAATCTTCAGCTTCTTTTCGCCACCGAAAACGATATTCTCTTCCTGCATATCAGTCGAGAAGCAGTAAGGGATATAGTTTTCGTCCATCAACGACTCAGTTCTCGTCTGGTTACGGCGGGTCAACCATGCATAAAAGCTGCACCCGATCGGGCCATGCACGATGTTGACGATATCGCGTGTTGGCCCGAGCACCACACCTTTGCATCCGGCATAAGAGCATCCGCGCTGCGTGATGATGCCCGGAACGGTACGCACGTTGGCCTGTACTTCCGGAATGATTTGCGGATCGTTGACAATAATCGACTTGGCCCGTTTTTTCGCGACCTTGGCCGGGTATTTTTGTATCAACTCCTCCCTGACTTTGGAAGGATCTGGAAAATGTATGTTCGCCTCCATGTAGCTCTCTCCGTTTACACCTTTTAATTATTCTTCCGTTAGTTCAGCGCCGCATCACCCTCTTCGCCTGTTCTGACCCTGATGGTTTCGATAATCGGCGTTACAAAAATCTTGCCATCCCCAGGCTTGCCTGTCTGGTTGGTTTTGATGATAGTGTCGATTGCGGTCTTGCATAACTCATCAGGCACAACAACGGTCACAATTCTTTTTGCAACCAGCCTCGGAGCATTGCCGAGCTGGGCGATTGCCTCCGGATGGCCTGCTTCGGCGCCCTTGAGAATGTCGTAATGAACCTGTCCCTTGCCTCGTCCCATCACCCTGCCGGTGGCTGTGAACGCAGGGATTCCTGCCTCGATAAGCGCCGTTTTGGTAGCGTTTACCTTATTGATCCGGATAACTGCAATAATTTCTTTCATTCAAGCCTCCTGTTCTGCGAGCGACGGTTCACTCTCTTTTTCGCCGGTGCTTATGGTGTAGACCTCTTCGACGGCTGAAACAAAAATCTTGCCATCGCCGAATTTTCCTTCTGCTCCCGACTTTGCATTATCGAGGATCGCCCTTATGACGAAATCCTTGTCGGTATTGGGAACCACCATGAAGAGCATCTCTTTTGGTATTTCATCATAAATCACATCACCGACGCGCAAACCGCGCTGCTTTCCGCGTCCGACAACCGAGATTTTTGTAACACCCGGATAACCGGCGTCAAGCAGACCCTGCATGACCTCATAAACCTTTTCCGGCCTGACGATTGTTCTGATCATTAACATGTTTGTGTACTCCTTTTTTTAGTTAGCGATACCAAATTCAATGAGAAGTGATTCAAGCTCTTCGATTTCGAGCGGCTTTGGGATGACGAACATCTTGTTTTCATCAATTTTCCTTGCAAGAGCCCGGTACTCATCAGCCTGCTCATGAGTCGGATCGTACTCGATAACCGTCTTGCGGTTAATCTCGGCACGCTGCACAAAGTTGTTGCGTGGCACAAAATGGATCATCTGCGTACCGATCTTTTTGGCAAGTTCCTCAATCATCTGACGCTCGTTATCGACATTACGGCTGTTGCAAATAAGGCCGCCAAGACGCACTCCACCGGTATCGGCATATTTCAGGATACCCTTGCAGATGTTGTTGGCAGCGTACATCGCCATCATCTCTCCCGAACAAACGATATAGATCTCCTCAGCTTTACCGTCACGGATCGGCATGGCAAAACCACCACAGACAACGTCACCGAGTACATCGTAAAAAACATAGTCGAGATCCCATTCAGCATCAAAAGCGCCAAGCTGTTCGAGCAGGTTGACCGAGGTGATGATACCGCGACCTGCGCAGCCTACACCTGGCTCAGGACCGCCGGATTCAGTGCAACGGGTATTTCTGTATCCGTCTTTGATGATATCTTCAAGTTCAACTTCCTCACCCTCCTCGCGAAGCGTGTCGAGCACCGTCTTCTGCTGCAGTCCACCGAGTAGCAGGCGGGTAGAGTCAGCCTTCGGGTCACAGCCAATAACCATGATTTTCTTGCCCATTTCCGCAAGACCGGCAACCGTGTTCTGTGTTGTGGTTGACTTGCCGATGCCACCTTTTCCATAAATAGCTACTTTTCTCATTGTCGTATATTTTTAGGTTTTCATTGCAATTCTCATTAACTCTTCAGGCGTTATTGTCATTTCACCTGAATCGTTATGCTTTTATAGGGCAAGATGCGTGCCAAAGCACAAGCTTTTGCGGAAATTTCTTTTAGAAAAACAGGGAGAAAGGTCGCAAAGCCCCATGGCAGAAGGGTTTCAGCCTTTTTGCAGCAATGCAGTTATTTTTATTTGAGAAGTTGGATCGGTTGGCCGCAGCCCCTTATGCATGGCGGAAAGGGCTACAAAGCGGTAGGAAGTCATAAAAAATTACAATTTGGTAGGAAATGTGTGGTTTCAGAAGAGCTACTTGACCGTTGCAGTATCCATCGACCCCTCCGAAAAAACAACTTTTATCCTGATACTGGTTACGTCAAAACGGAGTAACAGGAAGAATGAGGCACTTGTCTTGAATATTTGTACAAAAATGTAGGAATCCTTATTCGCATCTCCTCTTTTCTGAAGTTGTCAATACCAGTCATAACACAATTCATGTCCATTCAGCGTTGTCGATGTATTCGGGAATCATCATCCTCACTGGGCAAGTCAAAAAGATTTTTGAGGAAAAGAATTTGTTCTGTTTGACATCTGGTGTGTTTGCAGAGAGTGACTGCATTGCCTACATTCTAACTTGTAAGAAATTCCAACCAATAGAGAGCCGACATGCACATCGCGAGAATTACCTCTAAAGGCCAGACCACTATCCCCGTATCTATTCGTAAAGCGGCCAATTTGAATGCTGGCGATACATTAACGTTTGAAGTCAAAGGAGATTATCTCCTCGTCAGAAAAATAAACGTATCGAATGATGACTATTTAAAAGGAGTATCAGAAACCCTCAATGAATGGTCCTCACCAGAAGATGAGGAGGCCTGGAATGCGCTTTGAGCCCTACGATGTGGTTATCGTCCCATTTCCCTTTACCGACAAGCTTGCGGTAAAACGTCGGCCTGCGTTGATCATCTCCGGCCACTCATTCAATGATGATTGCCATAATCATCTTATTCTGACCATGATAACCACTGCAAAAAACAGTGAGTGGAGTAGTGATATTCAACTGCATGACTGGCAGATAGCAAATTTAACCGTACCCTGTAAAGTCCGATTCAAGCTTTTCACCCTCGACAAGCGTCTTGTCCTTCATCGTTTGGGAAGTTTATCGTCAACAGATAAGGTTGCCGTCAAAGCAGCCATAGCTCATTTTCTTGTAACGGCCTGAGCGGATCATTTCACCTGTTGGCCAGACTTGGGATAGTTTTTTCCTCGGGCCGCAAAAGGTGACGGATGATTTTATGGAGGAGCGTGACGCAGGGGAGCAGGCAGAGCGGGAGGCTTGGTAATGCTGCGCTATCTTCTTGATACCAATATTGTTATCTCTACCTTGAAGCGTCGTCCAATCGAGGTATTGGATGCTTTTAACAAAAATGCAGACCGAATGGCCATCTCCTCCATCACCTTGTCAGCAGCTACAACCACGTTGGCTTCAGAGTGGTTTACGCCGATTGTTTTCTTCTTGATCGTTGTGCGGGGACTCCATAGAGCATCCCTTCTGCACTGATATCCTCGTCAATATCAGGCCAGTGGATTCCGATTCCGTTACCAATGATCTCAAAGTTATTTCTCTGCTCCACGGAGCTTTCGGTTAAACGCCACGACCATGTCAAGGGGACGCTGATTGTTCGCCCGTCATCAAGAGTTGCCGCAATCACCTCGTCAGTGATTTCAACCGCACTGATCCTTGGTTCATTATTGACAGCAGTGTTCATACCAGTAACGTTTTATGAGGTTGCTTTCAAGTTGGATTATCCTGTAAATGGCATTAAGCTCTTTTGACGAAAAACCGTGGTTTTTTGCCAACGAAAGAGGTTCCACCCAGAACTTGCAGATTTTGCTCTCTTTACTCACATGCACGTGCAAAGGCTCGTTACAATCGAAGCTAAAGAAAAAGAATCGAAATCCATTCGACAGTTCTTTAATCGTTGGCATGATGCAAAAATTATTATTACAGGGACTCTATTGATAACTCCATCGAATAGATTCGCGTTGCTTGTTTAACGGTATTTTACTGATTTTTTCTGTGAACTGCATGAGCAAGGTCAAAATTAAAAGTAAATTGTGCCATTACCATAGCATACCTTAACCAGACTACAAGAGTCTGATGATAATATTTCCTTTTAACAGATAACAAAACAACCCTTTGTCGCAACTTGAACACATCGAAGCTATAGAAAAACGCTTCTGGAACGCGGCGGATACGTTGCGGGCCAACTCGAACTATGCGAGTAATGAGTACTTTTTGCCGGTCATGGGGCTGATTTTTTTGCGCCATGCCTACAGCCGCTTTCTGGCAGTGCGGGAGGGGGTCGAAGCAGCTCTGCCTACACGCTGGGGCAAAACCCGTCCGCTCTCCAAGGAGGACTTTTCCTGCGAGAGCGCCATCTACCTGAAACCGGAAGCGCAGTTCGACTATCTGGCATCGCTGAAGGAGGGGGAGAGCCGGGCCCAGGCCATTATCGCCGCCATGAACTCTATTGAGGCTGACTACACCAACCTGCGCGGTGTGCTGCCCAAAATCGAATATTTTGAGATCGAGAATGACGTTCTGGGCCCGAATAAAGGGTGTTACGTCCATAACTTGTGTCCATAACTCCTGGGATAAATCTCTTAGCTATTGTTTTAAAGTATGTTGTAATATTGACGTTGTTTGTCAAAATGTCAATAGACGGTCAATACCTTGTCCATAAAGCCTTAAACGTATGAAGAAAAAGCAGCTCATGGATCTCATTGCCCTTGGCGAGGGTTTCACAACTGAGTTCAAGCGGTCGGGTACTTCGAATCTTGGCCGTGAGATCTGTGCTTTTGCCAATGCTACCGGCGGAGTGATTCTGATCGGTGTGGCGGATAATGGCGAGATCACAGGTGTTGATGACCTTAATCGTCTCAAATCGGAGGTGCAGACAACTGCCCGTTCCGCTGAACCTCCTATAGCAGTTGATATTGCAGGTGTTGACAGGGTGCTGAGTGTTACGGTGCCGGAACAGCATGGAAAGCCGTACTCATTCGGCGGCAAGTTTTTTATGCGTGAAGGGGCATCATCGCAGCAGATGTCTCGGGAGGAGATCCGGAAATTTTTTTTCAAGGAGGGGTTGATTCATTTTGATGAAACACCCTGCGACCGCTTTTCGATTCAGGATGATTTGACAAGTGACGTCTGGAAACTCTTTCAGCGTCGGGCAAAAATCCCTGCGGACATGGATCCTTTGACAGCTCTTACCAATCTGCACCTGTTCAAGGATGGTTCTATGGTCCATGCTGGCTCGTGGCTGCTGGCAAAGGATATCCGCAAATTTACTATCAGCGCCGATGTTGCCTGCGCCTTGTTTCTCGGTACCGACAAGGAGCGAATTCTTGACAGGCGCGGTTTCGACCGCGATATCTATTCCATGATTGATGATTTATCTTCTCTCCAAGATCAATGTGGAGTACATTATCAAGCATGTCAAGCGTGATGAGCGGCCTGAACTGCCTGAAGAGGCGTTGCGTGAGGCGGTGGTGAATGCGCTTGCCCATCGCGATTATCGTTCCACGGCAAATGTGCAGGTCTATATTTTCAAAGATCGGGTGGAAATTGTCAGCCCTGGCGGACTGCCTGCAGGCATGACTGAGGCTGATCTTGGCTTCAAGAGTATTCCACGCAATCCGCTCTTGTTCGGGATGCTGCATCGCATGGAGGCGGTTGAGCATATTGGCTCAGGAATCCGGCGCATCCGCAATTTGTGCTTCGATTATGGGGTTGCAGAACCCCAGATTGATGTGTCGGAGCATTGGTTTACCCTTACGTTTCCGCGACCAGGGAGTCGAGTTGAAAGCCAACAGCCAGAGTCACGGCCAGAGTTGCAGCCAGAGTCATTGGATATTTTTGTATTGAGGCTGCTTGACAAATCCACTCTTTCTAAATCGGATATTTCAAAAGGCCTGGGGCAGAAATCTGTTTCCGGTCAGCTCAATAAGGTCATACGGCGACTTCTGTTGGATGGTTACATAGAGTATACTATTCACGGAAAGCCTGTGAGCCGCCTTCAGCAATACCGCATTACAACGAATGGGAAAAGATTATTGGCTGATTCGGAGGTAAAACCATGATACCGAAGTTTCAGAATGTTCGTGAACAGCCAGAGTTAACCCCGCATGAAACCCCTCATGTCGGGGCCCATGATGAGGCCCATGATACAGTCGCCTTCATCATGCTTCAACAATCAAAGCAGGAGCGCCCGTGACCCCATCGCCCTACACCGAAGATTCCTGTTCAGCAAACGACGGCGGACTACTTGGAGCAGCAACTGGGCTGGAAGTCGGTCTATGCCCACAACCGCGAGGATTTTGGGCCGGGCAGTCTTCTGGGGCGCAGGGATGATCGGGAGGTGGTGCTGACGCGCACGCTACGGGAGAAGTTGATTGAGCTATACCGAAGAAGAGGTGAAGGGGAGAGCTGAAGAGATTTTTTGCCACGTCTATCGAGTCTACCCGAAAATTCCTTCTCTATTTTATGAAAAAACAGTAGCGGCATAACTTTTTAACACCTTGAAACGATGATGCAGAAAAAACAGCTTGGCAATACAGATATGCACCTTACTCCAATTGGCTTTGGAAGCTGGGCCATCGGTGGAGCCGATTGGGCTTAT
>CAIPKT010000042.1 GCA_903865705.1 uncultured Chlorobiaceae bacterium | reverse complement strand
TGGTCAGTGGGTGGTGAAAAGGCTTCTGCAGTACGGGGTTCCGGTTAGGGTGTTTGCACGGGACAAAGCTAAAGCTATTAGTTTGTTTGGAGAGGGTGTTGAGATTGTTGAAGGTAAAATACAAAGTGCTTCCGACATAGGCCTTGCGGTCAAGGGGTGTGAAGCAGTTATATCAGCCCTTGGCTCCAGTTCCTACTCGGGGGAGTCATCACCGGCTGATGTTGACAGGGATGGGGTTATAAGGCTTGTAGATGAAGCTGCTAAAGCTGGGGTAAAGCATTTCGGGCTTGTCAGTTCTCTTGCTGTAACACGGTGGTATCATCCGCTTAATCTTTTTGCTGGTGTCTTGCTGAAAAAATGGGAAGCAGAGGAGCACGTGCGGGCGGTATTTTCACAATCACCACTCTCCTATACCATCGTCAGGCCTGGTGGTTTGAAAGATGGCGAACCGTTAAAGCATAAGCTCCATGTTGAAACCGGAGACAGGTTGTGGAACGGATGGATTAACCGATCTGATGTTGCAGAGCTTCTTGTGGCGGCTTTATGGACTGAAAAAGCTAAAAATAAAACCTTTGAAGTCATCAATGAGAGTGAGGAGGAGCAATCGGGTCTTGAGCAATACTATGATTTACTTCCAGGATAGTTTGTTCATCGCCCGTTTCCATTGTAGACATTAATTTTTATTAGAGATTTTCAATGGCCTGTATCAGTTCCTGACCACTGAACGGCTTTTTTAGGGTGGAGTGCGCTCCGAGAGCATCCGCGATAACGAGATAATTATCAGGACTGACTTTGCCTCCACCCGAAATTGCAAGGATTTTTATACCCGGGTATTGTTGCCGGACTTCTATAATTGTTTCAATTCCCTCTTTTTCGGGCATGATGAGGTCAGTTATCATGACTGAAATGTCTTGGTGCTCCTGCAAAAGCTTGAGGCCGTTTACCCCGTTATCAGCTTCCAAAACGGTATGTTTTTTTCTCTGCAGTATCAGGGTGATAAATTTTCTGACCGCAGCGTCATCGTCGATAACAAGTATTTTCATAAGGACAGAGTTATGCAGTAGTTGAAAAAATTACGTCATTGATTGTTGCGGCCATATCTGCGAGTCTGACCGGTTTTATCAATAATTTGCAAATTCCGTAATCAGCGAGAGTTTTGGTTTGCTCAATATCCTTCTCATACCCGGTTAAAAGGATAATAGGCATTTTGGGACTTATTTTGTGTATTTCACTGGCAAGTTCAAGTCCTGTCATTTCTGGCATGGTCATATCCGTAATAACAAGGTTAAAGTTGTCCAGCTTTTTCTGAAATAGTGAAAGTGCCTTCAAGGGCGAGCTCATTGCCTTTATCTTGAATCCAAGATTCGTGATCATTATCGTCATCATTTTCAGTATTGTCGATTCATCATCAACAAAGAGAATGTTGCCATATCCTTTTGCAATGGATTCAATTAAGGCTTTCTTTTCGCATGCTTTGTTGACAACCGGAAGATAGATATTGAAGGTGGTTCCTTTGCCGGAAATACTGTTAACACTAATATCGCCTTTAAAGCTTGCGATAATACCGTGGACAACGGAAAGACCGAGGCCGGTTCCCTCATTGACTGATTTTGTTGTAAAGAATGGTTCGAATATTCGGTCAATGTTGTTCTCACTAATTCCTGATCCAGTATCGGAAATGCTGAGCTTGACATAGCATTCCTCATCAAGTTTTGGGAGCATTTTTTGCATGACTTTATCGACAATGATCTCTTTGAGTGTAATCGTCAATAAGCCTCCAGATTTTTCCATTGCCTGGAATGCATTGATGCAAAGATTGATAATGACCTGATGGATTTGTGATGGATCGGCTAGTATTGAGCGGCACGATTTATCAAGATGTTTTTTAATAGTGATCGTCGAGGGTATTGATGGTCGGAGAAGCTGGAGTGCTTCATCGATAATTTCCTGAACGCTGACAATATCCGGAGTACTATCCTGGGCCATGCTGAATGTCAGGATTTGTGCAACCAGATTTTTTGCGCGTTCTGCGGCTTGGATAATTTCGCTGAAATATCCATAGAGCAGTGTGTCCTTGGTTATGCTGAATATTCCCATTTCAGCATAACCAAGTATAGGTGTGAGGATATTGTTGAAATCATGCGCAATACCGCCGGCAAGTGTTCCGATTGATTCAAGACGCAATTTTCTGCGGATATTGGATTCGAGCTGTAGTTTTTCTTCCTGCGCTAAGACGCGTCCTGTGACGTCAAACAGAATGCCGTCTACTCCAGTGAAGCGCCCCGCGACTGAAAAAATGGGGGTCTTCCTGTCTTCGAGCCACTTGATGGATCCGTTTGGCATGATGATCCGGTACAAAAGGGCTTGGGATGCTTTTGTCGATTTCAGTTTCAGGTTTGCAGCGACGACTTCGTCCCGATCGTCTTGATGGATGATCATCCCGGTTTCAAAAAGTCCATGAGCAAACTCCTCTTTGGTATAATCATTCAGAATATCATTGAACATTGAGAAGATTGTCGTATTGCCTTCATGATTGGTTTGATAGACAGTTCCGGGAATGTTATGAATTAGGGCTTCGAACTCCTTGGCAATCCGTTTTTGAATCTCATTGTTTCTTCGGGCAGATTCCGCTTTTTTCATTTCAGAAAGGTCTACGACGATGCTTCGAATTCCCTTGACCAGATCGTCATGAATGATCGGCAAGCTGTAGACCTGGACGGGGAAGGTGCTTCCATTTTTTCTTCGAGCCGTATACTCCGCGGAAATATGATGCCCTTTTTTTATAGCTTCTAAATGGAGTAATGCTTTTTTTGCATCTTGCGGAATCCAGAAATTAATGGCGAAAAAACTTTTCTTTTTGATCTCCGGGGTGGTGCAGTCGAAAGCTCTCTTCTTGGTGATGCCAGGGGCGTTGTAGTCGAAGACTTCGAAGCTTTTGGCATTGGCATACGTCACAACACCTCTGATATCAGTCTCAAAAAGCGTGAGTGGGAGCAGTTCGGTCAGTTCCCGGAACCTTTTTTCACTTTCGATCAATTTTTTTTCAGAAAGGATGCGCTCTGAAAAATCGCGGCTGATGCCGAACAGGGCCGGCTTGTTGTTCCAGAGGCCTTTAGTAACCTTTGTTTCGACGGGTATCAGGTTACCGGAACTTGTTATTAATGGGACTTGGCAGGCACTCTTAGTCCCGGAAAGCATCCCGGCAATATTTTCATTTGCGGTATTCCACTGCTTTTCGGGGTGAAAATAAAGCACAGGCTTATTGACGATCTCTTCTGCAGAGTAGCCCAGTTTTTTTCTTACCGTAGCATTCGTGTGAATAATATTGCCATCCATGTTTACAATGAAGAGGAAATCATCAATGGTGTCAAACAGCGATTCAAGGTTTCTTTTTTCTTCAGAGATTGACTCTTCATGACGCGCTTGCATGATTGCTGATCCGATATGCGATGTAATGGTTTCGAGCCTTTTCCGGGTAAATGTTGGCACCTTTGCCATGGTGTGTGAAGCGACATTGAGGCATGCGATAACCTCTCCTCGATAGGTTATCGGGAGGAGGGCAATGGCTTTCAGTTGTTCAGTCTGGATTGGCAGACGGATTTTCAGGTCAAGTTCATTAAATTGTGCATATACTGGCTTTCCCTTCAGGATCAGCCGGGCATTTTCGGAATCGAAGTGGTATAATGCTGAGTGATTGATGAAGTGCTGTGGTAACCCTTCATGAATGGCAAGGGTGATTGTTTTCTCGAGCTGGTTAACCAGATAAATACCTCCACAATCCAGTCCGGAAACTAAAATTGCTACATGAAGGCAAATTTGCAGGGTTTCCAGAACGCTTGATGATCGGTTAAGTTGAATGGCAAGATCCAACTCTGCCTGGATAAAGTGTTCAGCTTGGTTACGTTGCAGTGCATTGGCAATAATGACTCCTGCGAGCTTCAAAATGGAGATGGTTTCCGGTGGCCACTCTTTTTCTTGTTTCACGGCATCAAAACCGATATAACCAAAAGCGTTTGACCCTGAGACAAGTGGAATGACAATAAGCGATTTGATATTCTGGGATTCAAGAATCTCTTTTTCGGCTGCCACCTCCATTCCCATATCGGCGATCCGGGGGAGATGAATGACCATATTGTTTCTTATCTGCCCCATCCACCAGGGGAAGCCGCTGGTTTCAAGTCCTTGCAGTGAATCGATCTCTGGATTAACGCCTTCTGCACACCATTCATGGGTATTGTTCATGAAGCGAAGATCGTCACGAAACTGGAAAACGTAGCTCCGGTCAGCTTCGACATATTCAGCGATGCGCTGGAGTGTGTCAGAGATCACGGCATCAATTTGCTCGAATGGCAGATTGATAAACTTATTTGAGAGGGCTGTTACGAGATGTTCAAATTCCCGGCTGCGGGCGAGCGCCTGTTCCGAGTTATATCGTGCGGTGATATCCTGATGGGAACCGACCATGCGGAGCGGCTTGCCGTCTGTGTCGTGCTCAAAAATCTTGCCCTTGGCGTGTACCCGGATCCAGTGTCCGAGTTTGTGACGCATCCGGAGTTCAAGGTCATAATAAGTTGTGTTCCCGGCAAAATGCTTTTCAAGGTGTTGATTGATGAGGGGTATATCATCCGGGTGACATAGAGCTGTCCAGGTGTCGAAGGTTATCGGTTTAAGCTCATCAAGGCTGTAGCCGACTATTGATGCCCAATAGGTATTAATGGACAACTCTCCTGTCTTGATATTCCAGTCCCAGTACCCAGCTTGTGTCCCATCCACAACCATGCGGAGCAACTTGTTTGATGCTTCCAGAGTAAGGGTACTCTCTTCAAGGGCGTAAAGCTTTTTTTTGAGAGCAGCATTCTCCTTTAGCCAGCCCTCAGGTTCGATGTCTAAATCGACTCTCTCTTTGTTATGCATGATGTATTACCGATTCGAACGTTCTGAACAGTGCCGTCTTGTTAGGTGATCATCTTCCTGGTGTTGCCGGGGTTATTTGCATACAGCTTTAACACCTCCTCCGTTAAAGAGGGGATAAGTCTGAAGACTTATCAGCCGAAACGCAATTTTTGCTTAATCCCTCGCGTTCTGTTGCGGAGAAAATAAGGGTTTTATTTCGTAATAAAACTATTGCGCTTCATTTAATCTTTTTTTTAAAGAACGTCAGATCAAAACCTGTGGTGACCAGTAAATTCACCAAAACCGAAACGGTGATGTACCAGGTCCATGCCAGCCCGAGAAATTTAAGGAGAAAAACGATGCCCATACTGGCAACAAGCCCGATGCCGAGACTTGCAGGGTGAAATGCTCGCTTGCTTTTTGACAAGAGAAAGAGTCCTAGAAGTCCGCCATAGGTGAATGATGCAATTTCAAGTCCAACCATGATAATGGCCTCGTTTCCGGCATCAAACATGAGTGCAATGATGATAAGGAGGATTGCCCAGGCGAGACTGATCAGCCGTGATGAGCCAAGAGAGCTTTTTCCGCCAAGAATATCATTTACTGTGGAGGATGCGAGGGCGTTGATGGCCGAACTGTGCGTAGACATAGCTGCTGACAGGACGCCGGCAATCAGCAAACCTTTCAGTCCTGTAGGCAGATAGTTCACAATAAAATAGGCAAATTCCCGGTCTTTTTCCATGGGTATGCCCTGCATGAACACGGAGAGCAGAGAGCCGACAAGAAGAAAAACAGAAAACTGGAAAAAAACAAAAATGCCGCTTCCTATCATCGCTTTTTTTGCTGATCGGAGATCTTTGCAGCCAAGAACACGTTGTACCATCATGTGGTCGACACCGTGCGAGGAGAGAGAAAGCAGAATACCTCCGATAAATGCGCTGAAAAATGCGAACGGATTGGTTAAAATATTGGGATCTGGATTGATGATTTTGAGTTTGCCGGCGTTTGCAAGCGAGGCTACAATTTCGGGGATACCCATGTTGATGCTCTCAAGCAGGAAGAGTATGGAGAGAATGCCGCCGAGAAGATAAAGTGCGAACTGGAAGCTTTCAAGCCAGACCACGGCTTTGATGCCGCCAGAGAGGGTGTAGACAAGTGTCACGATACCAATAATCATGACGGACTGCGGCAGTGACCAGCCGGTAACCACCTGCACAATAACACCGGCAGCCAGAAATCTGATGGCATCGCCAAGCGTCCTGGTAACCAGAAAAATGACAGCAGCCAGTTTCTGCATGCCCGGACCGAAGCGGATACCGATGATTTCATAGATAGAGCTGACGCCGTGCTTGAAATACATTGGCAGGAGCACGAAGCTGACCAGAATCCTTCCGATGATGTAGCCCATGGCAAGCTGCAAGAAGCTCCAGTTGCCTCGGAATGCAAGGCCGGGTACGCTGACGAAGGTCAGTACAGAGGTTTCTGATGCGACAATGGAGAGCATCGAGACTATCCAGGGCAGTGTATGGTTGCCGATGAAATAATCTTTTGTGCTTTTATTGCTTTTGCCATGCCAAAGGCCGAAAAAGGTGTTGCCGGCCAGAAACAGAATGATGATGGCAAGATCGAGAGGCTGCATGAGCTGATTCGAAGATTGTTGATAAATGGTATTAACTGAGGTATCGTATGATTTTTCGTGTTCGACGGATATGATGTCTCTGTTATTCGTACAGGTGATAATTCTGCTTGAGCCTCAAGAATTCAGCTTCGTCACGTTGCCACGATGCAAGAGTGCTCCTGGTATCGCAGCCGTTCAGTATGGCAGTACGGATGCTGGAATTTCCAGCCAGAAGATCGAAGGCCGGGATGGTGTCGTTGAATTCGTAAACACCGTTTAAAAACTGCAGGTGTTCCCCGTAGAGCTCATGGATCGCAGCTGTCATGGCAACCCCGGTGGCGAAGGAACGGAAGCGGGAGTGATCGGTCACGTGCAGCCCAATACCGCCGATAACCTCTCCCGAGAACTTGTGAAATGTTGGTTTGAACCATACCGGGCGAAAGAGAACCCCTTCGAGGCCGTAAGTCGTGCATTGTTCGGCAAGGTCTTCCGGATTGATGAAGGGTGCTCCGGAGAGCTGGAACGGGGTTGTTGTGCCTCTTCCTTCCGAAACATTCAATCCTTCAAAAAGGCACATGCCCGGATAAACCTCAGCAGTAGCAAAGGTTGGCATATTCGGGGAGGGAGGAATCCAGGGCAGGCCTGTTTCCCCGAAAAGCATGGACCGTCGCCACCCTTCCATTTTGATGATACTGAGATTGAGATCAAGTTTTTTGACATCACGGTAGAAAAGAGCTAGTTCACCGGCCGTCATGCCATGCCGTACCGGGACAGGAAAAATTCCTACAAAAGAGCGGAATGCAGGATCAAGCAGTGGGCCCTCAACAATCGTTCCGCCCAGCGGATTCGGCCGGTCGAGCACCATGATTTCGATATCCCTGCCAGAAACAGCTTCCATAAAGAGTGCCAAGGTGTTGACATAGGTATAATAACGGGAGCCGACATCCTGAATATCGAATAAAATAAGGTCAAGATTATCGAGCAGGGTTTTGTCGGGAAGAAGTGACTCAGCAGAGTCGCCGTAAAGGCTGGCCACTTCACAGCCCAGTGCCGGCTGGTAGCTTACGGCAATCTGGTCTTGTTCTGTAGCGAAAAGGCCGTGCTCAGGAGAAAAAATCATGTTGACATGAATTCCTCTTTCTTTCAGCTCATTCCATGAGTATTTAAGGTCAGCAGTTACAGAGCTCTGATTGACAATCAGTCCAATGCTTCTGTTTTGAAAATGCTCACTCTTACTGAGCAGGATATCCAGTCCTGTTGCTACCATCATTTGTTCCTGTTTTGATTCGGCTCATCCATGATCGTGATACTGTAGGGGTCGACAACGGCATTAATAATCGTGCTTCCCGGTTGGAGTGTTACTCCGGGCAGAAGTATCGAATTGGTGATGGTGCATTCCGTCCCGATGGAGCATCCCTTGCCGATGACGGAGCGTGAAAGTTTTGCATCGGGACTGATGATTGCCTCCGATGAGATGGAGTGTGGAGAGATGCCTATTGCCCTCTTCATTGGTACGGCCAGATGGTTCATGACTGAGGGGGTGTCAATATTTGCAAGCCAGTAGTTCTGCATGGTTCCGATATCCATCCAAACACCCCTATGCTGGTAAAAACTTAATCCACCGTTATCGATCAGTCCTGTAAATCCTGTATCAACAATCCCCGAAAATTTCGGGTTCATAAAACGAAATATTTTCGGGCTGAGAACGGCTACTCCGGTATAGATGAATGAGGATACAAGTCCGGTATGGCGCATATCTCTGAAGTCTTTTACCAGACCATCCTCAACACCGACATATCCTATTGTAGCAGCTTCCGGTGTCTCAAACAGGGTAAGGGTTCCCGGGCAACAAGAGCGATGATGCTGGCTTATGAGCGCGTTGAAATCAATATCGGTAATAATATCACTGTTGACCAGAATAAATTCGTCATCCCCAAGGAGTTTTTCGCATTTTTTCAGTCCCCCCCCTGTTCCGAGAATTTCTGGTTCTTCTGAAAACGTGATAGTCAATCCTGTCAGGTCACTTGTTTCGATAAATCGCCTGATGGCATCACCGTGATGGTGAATATTGCAGATAATTTCTGTTATTCCTGCCTGCTTTAAAAGAAAAAAAGAGTAGAAAAGGCTGGGGACATTGAGGACAGGGATTAGTGGCTTTGGGGTATGATTGGTCAAAGGAGCCAGACGAGTACCGAGGCCTGCGGCCAGGACAAATGCTTTCATTCTGCAATCCCTTCAAAGAGGGGCTGGAGAAGGTTTCCTGCTTTTTTAAGCTCGCATCTTGCGTCAATGTAATCGGGAATGTAGGCCAGTGTCGGCGGAATCGAGTGCTCGAAAGCGTTGTTTTTTGCAACTCTGGTCTGGTAACAAAAGGTTCCGATCGCCTTGATATTCCGCTGAAATGCAGAGATGTCGAAATAAAAAAGGTATTCATCAAAACTCATACTGGTCAGCCCGTTGCCCGAGAGAGCATGATAGTGGTATGCTTTCAGTTCATCTGTCAGTGAGGGGTCAAGCTTGACATAAGAATCTTTTATCAGCGATACGGCGTCGTATTGAGGCAGTCCCATACGGGCATCCTGAAAGTCTATAATGACCGGTTTGTTCTGGTGAATCAGAATATTGCGGCTGTGAAAATCCCGGTGGTTCAGCACAAAGTGCTTTGGTTTGACGAGAATTTCTGCAATTGTTTCAAATTCATATCGTAATCGCCCAATCAATTCATCACCGAACATCGGAGCAAAGTAGCCGCGCAGGCCATGCTGGATAAAGAAATCAAATTCGAACATCAGTTTTTCCTTGTCGAAACTGATGCTGAAGGGAATCTGGTTGTTTTGCCCGCTTATAGCCTGAAGTTGTACAAGAATATCGATAATTTCCCTGTACCGGTCAGGAATCGTATGCTGTATGGCCGAATTGAAGACGTTTTGCAAGAGCAGATCACCGCAGTCTTCAAGAAGTAGAATGTTTTTTTCGGCATCCACGGCCAAGATTGCCGGAACAGGGATGGCGTGCCGTGATAACAGGGTGTGGAGTACGAGAAAAGGGTAGGTGTCAGCCGATGAAGGGTTCAATGCCGGATCGTAACAGGCCACGGCCGAATCATTCATCCCGGTAACACGGAAATACTGACGGCTTGAAGCATCGCCCTGTATTTTTGTAATGAAAAGTGGCTTGCTGCAACAACCGCTGAAAAGGGCGGTAATGTTTTTCTGGATGGTCATTCGTCAACTTCGAAAAATCCTTTGCGTAAAGCAAAAAAAAGCACCCCATACTAAAGGTATAAGGTGCTTTTTCTAAAAATAATAGCCCTTACTTTTTAGGAGCAATGGCTGATGAAAGACTCTGCAAAGCCTGTGTGGTCGTATTTGCAAGGCTAGTAATAAGATCTGTTGCTGCTTTGGCAATAGGACCTGACGCATTTGAAAGAACGTTAAGGCTATTGCTCAGGAAATCAATCTGTAGCTGGAAAATCTTTCCTGCTGCATCAACCAAGCTGTTGATAGCACCTGATAAATCAATGTTTGATCCGTTTGACATAGTGTGTTTTGTTTTATGGTTATTAAGCCGAATGTTGGTCGAAATTAGTTTCAGGTATCTTTTACCTATTTTGAACAAATTATAACATTTTCAACAATAGAGCAAAAAGAAAACGGCGCATGCATTACTTTAATGTCACTTTGCCCCGAATTGCGAAGTTAAATTTATGAGCCTTGATTCAGCAGTTCAAAACGCTCCCCGCCGTCAATCAATCAGTCCGGTTTTCTCGTGCCTTGAACTGTTTGCGGGTATTGACAAATCCTTCTTTTTTGGCGCATGGCTCCAAAAAGAGTGTAATTTCTAGTTTTACAGATTCGCGTTCTCTCTTTATCTTTTTTCTTTTCGGTATCTTCTCCATAAAGATTAAAGGGAAAACGCAACATGCATGAATATTGAGGGTGGGGGCAGAAAAGTGTGTTGGTTTATAGAGAGTTTTGATCAGGTATGCATGACGTTTTATGTGGTTAAGTGTATATAAAGAATACTTTTACCCTCTAAATATTACTCATTGTCCAATGAAAGCGATTATATTGTATGATACGGGAACTTCAACTGGTTCTACGGAAGCGGTTATTGATGCCATCGGCCTCAGTCTGGCGGAGTCAGGAGTTTATGTGGAAAAAGCAAAATGCAAGGCGATGGCAGACTACAGTTTTGTCAAGGATTTTGATCTGGTTATTCTTGGCGCGCCAGTCTACAACTTTATCGTTGCCTCACAGCTTTTGGGCGCATTGATCCAAGGCAATCTGAAGATAAATCTTAAAAGGAAAAAGATTGCGCTCTTTCTCACCTGCGGAAGCTCGCAGTCCACAGCGACGCTTTTTTATCTGCCACAGTTAAAAATCCATCTTATCCGCAATAAAATTCTTGTTGAAAAAATTTTTGCACCCGATGCTTTTTCAGATGGGGATCTTATTGATTCGTTTGTTGAGGATTTGCTTTATGAGTACAATAGAGGCCCGAAATCCAAAGCTTTGTCGGCGAAGTGGACCGAAGAGGCCCAGGAGTGTTATCAGTCCATGCCCTCTTTTGTCCACGAAAAGTTCAGGACAATGGCTGAAGAGTATGCCGAAGATATGGGATATAAGGAGATTACCCTGGCTGTGCTTGAAGAAGCGAAGGGCAGCTTTGGCGCTCCGTAACGGCTATTACTTGAGCTGGTTAAAGGTCGAGTTGGACTGGCTTAAAAATCCGGTCTATCCCTATGAGTATACTTGCAGACAGTGGGTTAGCGACAACGAGCCATTGCCGATGGCAAAGCAATGCGTACTTGCGTTCGTTAATCGTTCGACGGTATATTTTGCTATTGAAGAAAACAAAAAAAAAGCACCCTATACGGCAACGTATAAGGTGCTTTTTTGAAAAAAAGACAACTTACTTTTTTGGTGCAATAGAGGCAGAGAAGCTCTGTAGAGCCTGATTAGCACTGCCAAGTACATTGCTGATAAGTTCTGTGCAGGTCTTAACTAAAGGCTCAATCGCTGGGATTGTGTTGTTCAGTATTTCAGCCTGCTGCTGTCCAAGTTTAGTTAATGTATCAACAATATTGCTGATGGATGCAGAAAAATCATTGTTGGTTTCGTTTGCCATGGTATATATTATTAAATGTTGTTGGCGTAATTATATGTTAAAACACTCTAGTTATTACAAGAGGTTATTTTCCTCAATTTAAAATATTTTCAAATATGAGCAAACTTATAAATATGATCTAATTTGCACAGTACAAAAATTTCCGTACTGATCAAACCGCTTTTACCGCCTCACACAACAAGTGGCCGTACTTCCTGACTGTGCGAACATTGCTGAAGCCGATTGATTCAAGAATTTCCTTGTAGGCGCTCTGCTCCTTGAAGCCGAGTACCGAAAACGGCATACCTGCACCAAGGACATAGTGGCTCAGATAGTCAAAGTTCGGGTTTTCCTGATCATCGATAATCATGTCGAGGATGAGCACTTTCCCGCCTGGTGGAAGAGCGTCATAGGCTTTTTGGCAGAGCATTTTGGTTAATTGCTCATTTGCTGAATAAAGGATTCTGCAGAACATGACGGCATCCGCTTTAGGGTATACGTCCTTGTATATATCTACGGCTACGCCTCTCAAACGAGCTCCAACTCCTTTTTCGATAGCATTTTCATTTACCAGTTCAACCGCACCGGGAAGATTCAGAATGGTGGAATCAAGCTGAGGAAACTTTTTTAAAAGGGCGGCAGAAATATCACCGATTCCACCACCGACATCTACGAGGGTTTTTGCAGCCGACAGGTCAGCCTCTTCAAGCAGAAGCATGATGGCAAAATGGGCGTTGCTACGGTGAATTTCTTCAAAATACCAGTTGTCTTCTCGCGTAACAGGAGGATAGGCGACCTCGGCCTTGAAATTCCGGTTACCTTTGACGGCATCTGCTATTTTCATGTAAAAATTATCCGAAAGGTTCGCCATGGCCTTCGCCACGGGAGTCATATAAAGGTTAGGAAGCTCATTGTTTGGCAGAAACATATTAATCGTAAACGGGGTGAGGCTCCACTTTCCATTCTCTTCGGCAGTAATCCCCATTTGCCGCAGGGTCTCGAGCAACATGATGAGTCTTTGCGGAATCGCGCCAACATTGGCTGCCAATGTTTCGATCTCTTTTGCTTCGTTAGCAAGGTGAGTAAAAAGGTCAAGTTCAAGAGCTGCTTTCAAGCAGCCACTTTCCACAAGACCTTTAAAAATAAGTTCAGTGGCTCTGTGATTTTGCTTCAGTAACTCGTTGACGCTCATAATAGAAGTATTGCTAAATAGTTAAAGAGATTTTAAATTGATAGTTACTTGCACGAATTTGAATGAGTCCACATTGTAGCTATTTGAAAATAAACTAACCATCCAAAGCAGGCCCATCCCAATATACTTATCAAATTTCCCCGTTATTCACCACAGTTCTGTCTGTGTACTAAGTTTCTGTATAGTATTTTTGCAGTCAAACCACCATGTCACTCTGATCGATTCACTTTATCCAGAGTGC
The DNA here is from genome assembly GCA_903865705.1 of uncultured Chlorobiaceae bacterium. Classification (GTDB taxonomy): domain Bacteria; phylum Bacteroidota; class Chlorobiia; order Chlorobiales; family Chlorobiaceae; genus Chlorobium. The sequence goes on along the minus strand of CAIPKT010000042.1, from coordinate 30,109 downwards.
TATAGGTACAATAACTGACGCAACCTTTTTGTTAAATAATTTAGAAAAAATCCCACTACCGTCCAATTATAAATCAAATAAATTCAATTGTGTAGTGGCCCCCAACCGGTAGGCAAAAAGTGGCAAAATTTAAGTTGGTCGCCTGAGCCGATGCTCTCAAGTTGGCTGAAGGTAATATGAGCCTGTGCGTTAATGCGTGCGCCCAGGTTTGTCACCACGTCGTCGGAGCCCCTGGCATGTACGTAAGTCTCCTGCACGGGAACGGAAGATCTCCGATACCACCTGTCGTCGTTGGCGGGTCGCATCGGGAAGACTAATAGTCAAAGCCGATGATGTACGGTACGGAGAAGTCAGACCGGCCCATACTACCGGAGAAGCGGGCGAACAAAGCGGGCGAACAAAGCAGGCGAACAAAGCGGGCGAACAAAGCGGGCGAACAAAGCGGGGGAATCCATGGAGGGAAGGGGTGGGAACAAGAGGAATGTGGAACTGCAAAGCACGGTCCGGACGCGGAGTCGCTCAGAAAGAAAAAATAACCTTATATTATTTTTGCCATTTCAATCGATGCACCGTTGTACACTTGCCCCGAAACGGTTGTACAATTTCACCCAAAATAGTCATCCAGTCGATATGCGCTTCAAGTTTGACGAGAGGACCTTTGAGTTTTGTGAGTTTTTCTGGCAGAAAATGCTCGTCAAACATGCCTAACGGATTGATGTTTTTCATGATAAAGGGCGAAATTGAGCTCTTTCGTTGAAAACACGGCATATAATGCTCATTTTATGAATATAAGTCATTGCTTTTTATAAAGATATATCATTCTCGAATAAATAGAGATGGCCTTTGTTTTTTACCAGGCACTATTGATCGTTTTACGTGATTTACCTGGGCGCAAAGCACGCCAAAGCACTGCGATTTATAGAGATTCAATAGTTTACAGGTTTATTTTGCTAAGGAACTTCGAACAATGCGTCTGCGGATGAAGAGGTTCGCGGCTGCTCCCGATTGTAAATGCAATATTTGGTTAATACCGTTAGTTTCATTAAAATATCGAACTTAAAACAGCTATCGATAACCCGTAATTCCCAAATGAAATGCCTCGTTACACTCCGGAACAGCTTGCACTAAGAAACGCCTCAATATGGACGACTGTACAGCTTATGTTGGCCCCGATTCAGTTTGTTGCTTTTCTTGTCGGTGTTGCGGTAACCTATTTCTACTATAGAGATAGTGGAACATTTCCCTTTTATTGGGTGGGCGCTGCTTTTCTTTTTAAAACATTTATGTTTGCTCTTATGTTTTATACCGGAGCCTATTTTGAAAAGGAACTTTTTGATAAATGGATCTTCTCAAAAGAATTTATGCTGGAAGATATCGGAAGTGTTATTGCCGGGATATTCTTTGTGCCCTATTATTTCCTTGCCTTTACCGGCGCATCTAAAGAGGTCCTTGTCTGGGCAGCTTTTATAGCATACTTCGTCTACTGCGCTAACTCTGTGCAGTATCTTGTGAGAATAAGTCTTGAAAAAAGGGGCGAGAGGCACTCGTTGCAGGGTCATGCTTGAATCGTTATAAAACATATTCTTACTAAGCCCGGCTTCGTGAATGAGTTCTTAAACATGAACTCATACCCCATGCCCAGCTATGGGGTAGTTGATTAAAACTCTAAACAACTTTTTTTATGCTGACAGGTGATTTTAACGCTTTATGGAACAAGACGTTTTTATACATCGGTATCGGTTGGTTAATTTTGATAGGTATGGTTTGGGATTCATGCTATATTGTTACCGTTGCGGACCACTTATTGTTTGCAGGTGTCTTGGTGTTTGGATATTTGGTGATTTATTTTTTTGGTTTTTTCATTAACTCTCTTCATCAAAAGAAGTTGCCACTCAGTAAAACTGCAAATGGCTAATAAAATTGGGCTTTTATATTGTATTTATAAAGCATCATCGCAGCAGAGCGACAGGGTATTATTTATTTTTTAATAGAATTCATTCATGAAGCAAAGCTTCGGGGAATTGATCTATAAAGATTAAATGTAATCACGGATACATACAGAATAGAGTTAAGGTGAATTTTCTGTTAAGGATAGAAATCAGGTGCTCCCTTTGAAGGGAAAGTGCTATTCAGAATCTTTTTAACAAGCAATAATATTTCTATGCTATGAATACAAAGAGAGTAATTACAGAGGCGGACATTCATTTAAAGGCACGCCTGCTTTCTGAGGGGGCGAAGGTGACTGTAAATAAATCGCCGACAATGGGATACAACCCGTTTCGCGCTATGGTATTCAATGGAAGCGATCTGGCGACTCTTGTGCGTCAAGAGCCGTATAGCCGTCTTGAAGTGCAGGTTAATGGTGATGACGTGGAGTTTTATGACTGCGGAAAACATCTTGCAAGCGGAAGAATGCAGGAGTGGTTTTCTTGGCGTGACGGAGTGTTAAGCAACGGTCGTCCAGTTAATGCTGCGGTAATAGGGATGAACCAGGATATTATCAATATTCATTACAGTTACAGTTGTGACAATAACAATACCGGAAAATCATGCAAATTCTGTTTTTTCTTTGCTAATCAGCATGTTTCGGTAGGACAGGACCTTGCAAAAATGCCGTTTTCCAAGATTGAGGCATTGGCAAAAGAGCAGGCAGAAGCTGTAAAAATAGCAACGGATCACGGATGGCGTGGGACCTTGGTCATTATCGGAGGGCTTGTTGCACCCGAAAGACGGGCACAAGTTTCCGAACTTGTTGAAATTGTTATGGCCCCATTGCGTGAGCAGTTGAGTCCTGAGATATTTAATGAATTGCATATTACGGCGAATTTGTATCCTCCTGATGATTTCAAGGAGATGGAGCGCTGGAAAGCTTCTGGCATTAATTCAACTGAATTTGATCTTGAAGTGACACATCCGGACTATTTCAAGGCGATCTGTCCCGGAAAAAATGCAACTTACCCCCTTGAATACTGGCTTGCGGCTCAGGATGCTTCAGTTGAAATATTTGGTCCCGGCCGGGGTACCACGAGCTTTATTCTTATGGGGCTTGAGCCTATGAATTATCTGTTGGAAGGTGTTGAAGAGCGTTTGTCGAAAGGTGTTTACCCTAATATGCTCGTCTATCAACCTGTTCCGGGTGCAGACATGTTCAGAATGCCACCCCCAAATGCAGATTGGCTGGTCGAGGCATCAGAAAAAATCTCAGATCTGTATTTTAAATATGAGGATCGTCTCGATATGCCCCTTGCTATGGATCACAGGCATGGTTATACGCGAATGGGACGTTCTCAGTACATTATGTTGACTGCTGATGTGATCGCACGCAGATTGTATGATCAGGGTTATGAACTACCTGCAGCATATCCTGTTTAACGGTTTAGAACCGCATAGTTGCAATAGCCGTTTACCATGCTTTATCGATGGTAAACGGCTATTTTTTTGTTCTGATCATGTCATGCCGTGCTATCGGAGGAGGGTGCGGCAGGGAATTGACATGGGCTTTTTTATTAAGAATCGCTTAACTCAGGTAGAGGTCAGAGCCAGTCAGCGAGCAACTTCGCTTCCCAGCTCCATCGTTCAAAGTGATTCAATTCTGTTACCGTTGCATGATCAAGCTCTTCTCTGGAGAACTCGAAGCCTTCCTGCTCAATGATTGCCCAGCGGGTATCTTTTGTCGTAGCATTGTGCATCTTGTCAGACAATTCCTTGTCCTGCTTCATTTTTGCAAGAAACAACTTTGCAGAGTCCTGTGACATATGAATAGTTCTCCTTTTTTTGATTGATAATCAATTGTAAAATCAAGAAGTTAACCAATAAGTCCGGATCAAAAAAAGAAAAATATCCGGGGCATCCGTCTCCAAGGTTTGATGGTTTGGATCATGATTCAAATGGTTGATATTTTAACCATTATTGGGGCTCTGAACGTGCAACAATAATAATAGACACCCTAAGAAGCTTTGGGCCGAAGCAGTCAGGTAAGCCAGGTGCCGGAAAACGGCGCGCCGTGGTTTGACGACTCTACCTCCAAGGGGCTGGAGCATAAAGTCAGCAACGCATTGCCGGAAGGAATAAACAGCAAAATCCAGTTGTTAAAGGCGGCTGCCCGAGGTTACTCCTTGCCTTAATTCTTAAAGCTGGATTATTTCGGGGCGGCCTTTTTTCCGATAAACATGTTTAGCATCACAACTATAATAATACCGGACAGGTAAAAAACTACGGGTGCGACAAGTGTGGTATAGTCTATAAAATTCTGCACGTCTGTTATTTAATGGATCTTGTTGTTCTGATGTTATGGTTAACTTCAAAGGTATTGAGCTGCTCCTTAAGATTTTTTTTGAATGCAAGACTTGTGATAAGGTTGAGCAATTTATAGGGGTTATGCTTGACTCTATTGGCGATATTTATCCATGAGTATGTTTTGTAATAGCTGGTCATGAACTTATGCTGAAAGGCTATCGGGTCGTAGTGTTCTGAGTGAATTACTAGATTTATGGCATTGTATTTTTCCCAATCATAATCGGTGATAAGCCCCTTCTCCTTGTATTCCCAGTACATTTTCGTACCCGGATAGGGAGTGATGATTTGAAAAATCGGCATAAAGATATTATTCTTGCCCACAAAACGAACCAGATCGTCCATATCCTTAAAGGAGTCAAGATCCGGGTTGACAAGGAAGTTTCCCTGGACATTCAGTCCGGCTTGTCTGCACTCTTCAATGACCTGGGAAAATTTTTCGGCTGAGTTTATATGGCCTTTATTATACGCTTCAAGGGTGCTCTGCTTAATAGACTCAAATCCAACCAGTACCATATTGCAGCCCGACTCAACCAGTTTTTTTATCGTCTCTTTGTCTTCAAGGAAGTTCATGCTGAAAAATACGCTGTAGTTGATATTGCATCCTTTTAAAAGATCCAGTGTTTCCCATAGCCTTTTTTTGCTAACACCGAGGTTCTCGTCGCAAAGCATAAACCAAGGTTTTGATGACTTCGATTTTGCTTTGAAAAATACTTTTTTAGCAGTTTCAATCTGGCGTTTCAGGTCTTCCGGTTTCTGTGATCGATATAACTTCCCGGTGAAATTAGGTGTAACACAAAATGAGCACTCGTAGGGGCAACCGCGTGTTACATAGATCGGTATGGATTTTGACCCGTCAACTTTTCCCCTTTTGGAAGCCTGGGCAATTCTTTCGTAATCTAACGGAACAATTTTTGTTACAGGTGGGAAATCTTTCGCGTTGTATGTTGGTTTTAAACACCCAAGACTTACATCTTCAAGAACGGTAGCCCATAAATTTTCTGCTTCTCCGCTCACGGTGCAGTCGGCATGAACCATGGCTTCTTCAGCATTAAAGGATACATGAAGGCCGCCCAGGATTACTTTTTTGCCTTTTTCACGGAACTTGTCAGCTATCTCATAGGCTCTTGTTGCGTCGATAGTTCGAGAGGTAATGCCTACTAAATCGTAGTCACCGTCATAGTTGATGGGGTCTTCAAAATGTTCATCGGCGATTTCAATATGGTGCTCTTTGGGAGTAAGGCTGACGAGAACACCTATGGCCATATGGAATAAGGGCTTCTGGTTTGTCTTTGAGTCTTTTTTCCCTTTTGGAGCAATAAACAGCAGTTTGAGTGACTTTTTTTGAGTGACAGGATTCGTCATATTACTTGCCTAAGGATAAATTGATTTATCAAGAATGCCTGTTTATTTCGCGATATGTTAAAGTGCATCAAAAGTAAATCCGCTGTTCTTCGCGTAGTTCTGCGAAAAATAGAAAATAAAGATATTAAAAATATGGTTGATTAAAAATCGAAAACCACAGAACTTCAGATAGTGCATGATTTTACGACTTCTGTTTTGCATAGCTGGTTTTATTGGTGGTTTGGTGGCTTATATTTTCAAATGTTGTGATGGCGTTCGAACGTATCAAGCTGTTTCCGGAGGTTCTATTGAAACGAAAAGGCGATGTTATGAGTACCAGTGCACTTCATGTGCTAAAATTACAAAATTCTGTATGCTTGAAAAACTTTTTCATAATGGATGATCTCCTGTTGCGCCTCTTTTTGGTTACATTACCCATTGACATGGTAATACCAAGATGCTAAGGGAGCTTCTGCTTTTTTGATTAAGGCTGAAGAGTGTGCAATTAACCGGTTATTATTTTAAACATTCAAATGCATAACGATTATGGCAAATGATGAACAAAAAGGCGGATTTTTTTCCCGATTCAAAAAAAAATCAGCTTCTGATCAGGAGGCGCCCAGCATCAAGCCTTCAACGCCTCCGGCAGTTCAACAGCAAAGCCGCAACGTCGTGACGAAACCTGAAACCAAGAGCTCTTTGGCGACCGCTGCGCAACCTGTCGCGCCCGTGGCTGCGGCTCCAGCATCATCAGAATCTCCTATTGATACTGTTGAGGCTTTCAATGTCTTATGTATTGCTCTGGTTGATATTACCAACTCGCAGTTGAAGGTTATAGAGATGGCGCTCAGTATGTTTTCAAATTCACTCAATAAAATTGTGAATGGAGCAAAAGCAAAAGAGTAGGCGGCTTCGTTCAGGTTTTCCGATTCAGGGTTGATGATGAGTTATCAGGTCCCGGTCTTATGCTAAAAAAAAAGTTTTTATGGACAACCATCAACAGCGCCTTTCACCGGAAGGGCTGATCAAGCCTGTAGCAACGATTGTCGGCGGTGCATTTCTTTTATCTCCTTTCGGGATTCCTTTTTTTGTTCATGGAGTTCCACGGATCCTGCTTGCAGGACTTGGAGGGTTATTGGCTGGAAAAGTTGCAGACAAGGTTGTTGAAAAGTTTGCTGAAAATTTAGGACAGGTGATGCAGCAAAAGGCTGAACAGTGTTGACAATTTATGGGTGGAACTCTCAACCGACGACAAGCGTTTTAAAAAAATAAAACTCTTTATTGGGATTTTTAATCTTTTTTAATATTGCCATGGAAGTTGTTGGTAAAAGCAAAGCGCATGTTGTTCTTGACTCATGTTTACATGAATCGGTCCTCTATTTCTCAGATCATACAAAGCTGATGAACTGTAATCCTTATTGCAGTAACGTCAAGCATTTAATAGAACTCGATATGTTTCAATGGGTTTTTCAGGTTGCTGATCCCCGAAACAATCCGATCACGGCGGTTTTTTTTGTCCGCCAAGTTGAAGAGGCGTTTTCGTTTGAAGACAGTTATGGTCAGCAATTGGCTGCCAGGGTGAAAAATATGGCCCATCTCAATGGGAATGGAAAGCGGATTCGCATGGAGGCTGTTCATGATTATCCTCAGTTTGACGCGGTTGCTCCTCATACCTTTGTCGGTAAGGCAAGTTCCGAAATTTGCCTGCTGCATCAGCATGATGGCCGTACATCAGTTTATTTTGACACCAATATTGCGCTTGATTTTGATCTCTCTTTTCCCTTAAACCTCATGCCGGAGGGTATACTCAAGTTCATGAGCGAAGCGGTCATGTCACAGATCATGCAGCAGGCAACGGAAAGTATGCTCTGTCAGGTACAGTCAGATATTTGTTGCAGTATTCCTGAGGTGAATGCGGAGGGTGGCAAAAAAAAATAGATTACTGTCCCCCTTGTAACATGACAAGCCTTTTTCCGCAGACGATTAAAACGTTTGCGTAGTGCAATTTTTTTTATATTTTTATACCCGTACGGGGTATAGGTATAAACCAATTTCTTATCTGCGATATTTATGGTTAAAACGGAATGTTCTATGAAAGATGTCATTCTCAGATTGAAACGGGTCGGTGGTCAGGTTGAGGGACTTGTCAGGATGATTGAACGGGAGGAAGAGTGCGCCCAGATTATTACCCAGTTTCAAGCTGCCAAGGCAGCTCTTGATAACACTTTTTCATTGGTGCTCCACCGCAACCTTAAGGAGTGTATGAGTAATAACGACTCAATAAGTGTTGAAAAGATTTTAAAACTCATTTCTAAACAGTAAATGACCATGAAGATATATAAAGTGTTGATCGGTTTCTGTGTGGCGGGTGCTCTGGCATCTCCGCTACAGGCAGAAGGCGGTGATCGTCCTTTGAGGCTCTCTCTTGCCGATGCTATTACCATGGCCCGTCAAAACAATTATAGCGTCAAGGCGGCCCGTAGCCGGGTTGAGCAGGCTGATGCAAGGGTGGTCCAGACGCGGCAGTCGTATTTGCCGAAAGTCACGCTGTCAGAGACGTTTTTGGTGACCAATGACCCTGGGGCAGCGCTTGTTTTCAAGCTGCAGCAGAACATTGCTGATCCTCAGAAGGATTTTACAGCTGAAGCGCTTAATAACGCCGATGTTATCGACGATTTCAATACCTCCCTTCAGGTGATGCAGCCTGTTTACAATGCTGACGCCGCCATAGGCCGGACGATGGCGTTAACCGCCAAAAAAGGTCAGGAGCTGATGGCTCTGCGTACTGAGGAGAATGTTGGGTTCCAGGTCAGCAAAGTCTATTACGGCCTTATCCTGGCCCGTAAAAACATTGTGGCGGTCGAACAGTCCATAAAAACTATGCAGGCTCACAGCAAAGATGCCGCCAAAGGATTCAGTGCCGGCTTGCTGACAAAATCTGACAAGCTTTCAACGGATGTAAGGCTTGCTGAACTTCAGGAGCAGAAACTGCTGCTGCATGATGAAATAAAAAATGCAACAGACGTTCTGATCGTGATGCTGAACCTCGAGTCTGGCGTTACCATTGAGCCAACCGGTGACTTTGTGGTTGACGGTGTGCTGCCGGCAGTAAATGAAAAGTTGATCCCGGAGAACAGGGCCGATCTCAAAGCGCTCGACACCTACCGGCAGGTAGCTGCCTACCAGGAAGAGATGATTCATGCGTCAAGGCTTCCCCGGTTGAACGCCTTTATGCAGACAAACTTGCACAGCGACAATATTTTCAGCGGAGGCTCAAGCTGGGCGGTTGGCATGAATATGCAGTGGAACATTTTTGACGGTATGGCAACGGCTGGCCGTATTCAGGAAGCCAAAGCCCAAAAGCGTGAAGCGATGTACAACTATGAATCGGCTAAAAGCAACAGTGTGGCTGAGGTAAGCAAATCACTCCGTTCGATGAGGACCGCGAAAGCAAGAATTGCGGTTGCCCGCAAAGCTCTGGAGGAAGCAAAGGTAAGCCTTGATTATATCGGTATGCAGTTCAAAACCGGTATGGCTATGACGTTTGAGCTTTTGATGAGGGAACAAGCCTATACGTATGCCAAAATGAGGCTGAACCAGGCCACGTATGACTATTGTGTCTCAAAAAGTGAACTTGACTATTACCGTGGTAACTGACAGGCTTTTTTAACTGAAGCAGAATAATGCAATGAGAATGGATATAAAAAAGAAACTTCTTCTGGTGGCCATTCCTCTGCTTGTTGCGGGGTGCGGCAATCAGGAGCAAGGACCGAAAATAAGCCAGAGTCAGGAACCTCCTGTTGCGGTCGAAAGCATTGCTGTCCTTGCTGTTAAGGATGACGGGGGAGAGGTCTTGCTTGTGCCTGCAAAGGCTATTTTCCATAAAGGTGAGCTTTCCGGAGTTTTTGTTGTCGGGGCTGATAACCGCCTTACTGTCCGCTGGATCAGTACAGGGCGCTCCATGAACAATGATTTTGTTGTTCTCAGCGGGTTGGATAAAGAAGAAAGAGTGGTGGGGTCATATAGTCCTGCACTTCATGAAGGTGTAACAGTAATAAAAAGTGTGACTGCGGAGGATCAAACCAATGAATGATGGTATTGCCGGTAAACTTGCAAAACAGTTTATCAATTCAAAGATTACGCCGCTCTTGATGGTGGCATCTCTTTTGGTGGGTATAATGGCGACATTCATGACGCCAAGAGAAGAAGAACCACAGATTGTAGTGCCGATGGTTGATCTGTATATCCCCTATCCGGGAGCGACTCCTGGTGAGGTGGAGTTACGTGTTGCCAAACCGGTTGAGCGTACCTTGACCGAAATTCCGGGAGTCGATTATGTCTACTCTACCTCAATGCCAGACTTTGCCGTGGTGACTGTTCGCTATAAGGTTGGTGAGGATGCTGAGAAAAGCATGGTCAAGTTGTGGTCTACCCTGATGAAAAACATGGACAAGATGCCCTCTGGCGTCCAGTTCCCTTTGATGAAAAAGGTCTCGATTGACGATGTTCCGGTGCTTAATCTCACCTTCTGGAGCAAGACAAAAGATCCGTTCGAGCTCCGGAAAACCGCTGTTGAGGTCGCCGATGAGTTGAAAAAAATCAAGAATATCGGTGATGTTGAAATAAAGGGAGGATTGAAACGCCAGGTAAAGATTGTGCTCAACAAAGAAAAACTCCAGCAGTACAATGTGAGCCCGCTGCAGATTGCCCGTCAGGTTCAGGTAGCCAACAGTCAGATGACGGCAGGTGATTTCAAGCAGACAAATCAGGAAATCATTGTCCGCTCGGGAAGGTTTCTTGAAAACGCCAGCGATGTCGGCAATATTGTTGTCGGTATCTATGGAGCATCGCCGGTTTACCTCCGGGATGTTGCCAGTGTCGTTGACGGGCCTGAAGAGGTCAACAATTACAACTTTTTTGGCTGGGCAGCGGCAGCCCCGAATGGCTCTGCTACAGGAGAGTATCCTGCGGTGACGCTGACGGTGGCCAAGCGGCAGGGGAGTGATGCTTCCAAGCTTGCTGACAAAGTGCTTGCAAGAGTTGATGGCCTTAAGAAGAGTTCAATTCCCGCAGGTGTGACGGTGTCCGAAACAAGGAACTACGGCGCAACGGCAACCGACAAGGTGACGACCCTTCTGGAGCATCTGCTTATGGCCGTAGTCGCGGTAACGATTGTGGTTGGTTTCTTTCTTGGCTGGCGCGGAGCTCTTGTGGTTCTGGCCTCGGTACCGATCACCTTCGCACTTACCCTGCTGATCTACTACCTGCTCGACTATTCGCTTAACAGGGTGACCCTGTTTGCACTGATCTTTGTTACCGGTATTGTTGTTGATGACTCAATCATTATTGCCGAGAACATTCATCGTCACTTCGCCATGAAACGGCAGCCCAAGTTACAGGCGGCTATCACGGCCATCAATGAGGTGGGTAACCCGACTATTCTTGCAACCTTCACGGTTATTGCCGCCGTATTGCCGATGGTCTTTGTTTCTGGTCTGATGGGCCCCTACATGAGTCCTATGCCGATCGGCGCTTCGCTGGCCATGATTTTTTCGTTGCTTGTTGCACTGATTGCAACACCGTGGCTCTCTTTCCGTCTTCTCAAAACCGAAGAAGGTCATCATGAAGAGTATGATATTACCAAGACGGGCTATTACAAGCTTTTCAACACGATTCTCACTCCTTTTATAGAGAGCAGTTTCAAGCGATGGCTCGCTTTTGGAGTTGTAGGGCTGATGCTTGTTGGAGCAATTGCGCTGGTGCCGTTGAAGGCCGTACAAATGAAGATGCTTCCGTTTGACAACAAGAATGAGTTTCAGGTGATTGTTGATATGCCTGAAGGCACCGCACTTGAGCAGACGGCAAGGGTGACCAAGGAAATTTCAGCCTATCTGAAAACCGTTCCTGAAGTTCGCAGCTATCAGTACTATGTGGGAACCAATGCGCCTATCAATTTCAACGGTCTGGTGCGGCACTACTACCTGCGTCAGGCAAAGAATATGGGTGATATCCAGGTTAACCTTGTTCCTAAAGATGAGCGCAAGGCGCAGAGCCACGATATTGCCAAAAAGGTGAGGGCAGGGGTACAGCAGATTGCCATGCGGTATAACGCAAACGCCAAGATTGTTGAAATTCCTCCTGGCCCTCCTGTTATGTCAACGCTTGTTGCTGAAATTTACGGTCCTTCGCAGGAGCAACAGATTGCATTGGCCAAACAGGTCAAAAAGGTCTTTGAAGAGACCCCCGGGGTGGTCGATGTTGACTGGATGGTTGAATCTGACCAGAAGGTCTTCAATCTGGTTGTCAACAAAGAGCGTGCGGCCTTCCGTGGTGTTACAGCCGAACAGATAGCCCAGACGCTGCGCATGTCGCTTGCGGGCATGGATGTCGGGGTACTGCATACGGACAAGGAGCTTGAACCGGTAACCATTCAGGTGCGGCTTCCACAGTCCGACAGAACCTCACTGCAGGATCTTTCAGGTATTTTTGTGCAGTCGCAGGGTATGGGTACCTTGACAACCCGTTTGCGTGCCGGTGAGATGATTCCGCTTTCAGAGCTTGTGAAGGTTGAAGAAAAAATTCAGGACAAGAGTATTTATCGCAAGGATCTCCGCCGTGTGGTCTATGTGACGGCTGATGTTGCCGGTGCGACGGAGAGTCCTGTCTATGCTATGCTCGATATGGATAAGAAAATCGAAAAGCTCAAGGTTCCGGGAGGATACAGTGTCAGCCCGCTTTACACTGCTAACCCGACATCGGAGGATAAGTTGTCGATGAAATGGGATGGGGAGTGGCAGATTACCTTTGAAGTTTTCAGGGATCTTGGTACCGCCTTTGCCGTTGTTCTGGTAATTATTTACCTTTTGATTATTGGCTGGTTCCAGTCTTTTAAGACTCCTCTGATCATGATGATCGCCATTCCGCTCAGTCTTGTGGGTATTATTCCCGGTCATATGTTGCATGGTGCGTTCTTTACGGCAACCAGCATGATCGGTATGATTGCCCTGGCTGGCATCATGGTGCGCAACTCGGTGCTGCTCATTGATTTTATCCAGATTCGCAGGGCGGAAGGTGCCGGTCTCAAGCAGGCGGTCATTGAGTCAGCAGCTGTTCGTACACGGCCGATCATTCTTACCTCAGGTGCGGTTGTTATCGGCTCTATTGTCATGCTGTTTGATCCGATTTTTCAGGGACTTGCCATATCGCTGATCTGGGGTGGTGTTCTTTCAACCATTCTGACCCTCGTTGTTGTGCCGATTGTCTATTATATGGTGGAAAAGAAATCAGCAAAACCTTAGAGGAGGCAATATCATGAAGTTTCTTGCCATTATGGGACACGAAGAGACCCGCCCGAAAGTGCGGGCTCTCTTCAAGGAACATCAGGTGAAGATGTTCAGCAGTTTTGATATCATGGGGTGCAACTGCGAAGGCCAGGGAACAGTAGCGCAATCATGGTGGCCGACCGATGCAACGCCCGGAGCCTATTCATCGCTTTGTTTTGCCATTCTTGATGATGACAAGGCCGAAGCCATCATGCGTGAACTTGAAAAAACCCCTATTGCTGTGGATAAGGATTTCCCGGCAAGGGCATTTCTCATGAATGTTGAAAAAACAGCCTGATGAAGGTTCTTCCATGATTGTAGAACAGTTCCGTACCGGCGGCGACAGGAATTTCGGTTACCTTGTCGCCGATGAGGTTTCGAAAGATGCCATGGTCATAGATGCCTCTTACAATCCCGGTATGATTGTCCGGTATGCTGCTGAGCGGGGTTTTGTGATCAGATTTGTTTTTTCAACCCACGGTCATGACGATCATACCAATGGCAATGATGCCTTCAGGCGTCTGACAGGGATTATTCCATTGCTTTACGGAGATACCTGTTCCCTGACAGGTATTAAGGTAGAAGATGGAGCTCATTTTTCTCTTGGCTCTCTTGAGGCGCGTATTCTGCACACTCCAGGGCATACTAAGGATTCCATCTGCCTGCATATTGGCGATGCTCTTTTTACCGGTGATACCCTCTTTACGGGTAAGGTGGGCGGCACCAGAACTGAAGAGCAGGCATTAGATGAATACCATTCGCTGCAAAAAATTATGCGGTTGCCCGGTGACACAACGGTCTATCCGGGTCATGACTACGGGTTGTCGCCCCGCTCATCCATCAGCACAGAACGTGCTTCCAATCCCTTTCTGCTTCAGTGTGATTTCAAAGCTTTTCTTGCCTTGAAAGAGAACTGGGCAGCCTATAAAAAAATACACGGAATTGCATGATTTCTCTTTTTGAGAGGTCAGCTTTTGCAATTATGTCGTTTTTTTTTATAAATTAAAATCTTACGTCAATTCTGAAGGCAAAAAATCGCCTTCCTTCTTTTTCTACTTTCTTACATAAAATCGGTGGCCAGTTGTTTTCTTGGCGCTGAACAGTAAAAAATAGGCAATATCTGTTTTTTTTAATTTTAAGTAACCTGATGATTATGGATCAGCTTATAACATTACGTACGCTGCCGGTATCTGCTCTTATGCAGAAAGATTTTCACATAATCAAAGGAAGCTGTACGGTTGCCGAAGCTCTGCAGATTATGAAAAAGAGCAAAGAGAGTGGTCTCATTGTTGAACCTCGTAACGAGGACGACTGTTACGGTATTGTAACAGAAAAAGATATTCTTGAAAAAGTGATTGATCCGGGCGAAGATGTTCATCGTGATCCATGGAATACTCCTGTTTTTCAGATCATGAGCAAGCCTGTTATCAGTGTTAATCCCAGCCTTCGCATAAAGTATGCCCTTCGTCTGATGAAAAGGAGCAATATCAGGCGTCTTACCGTTATGGAAAACAATAAAATCATGGGTCTCCTCAATATGACAGATGTGCTTCATGCTGTCGAGGAACTTCCTGTTCATGACGATCATGTCGCGCTGTAGCATTCAGGGTACCCTGTTCAGCTTTCCTCAGTAATACCAGAAAGACCAATTTCAATGTGCCTGGCGCTTGCCCTTGCAGTGCCCGGCCATTTAATCAGTGAGGCTCACTTTACAGCTTCATAAGGAGATTTGAGCGTATGAAACCATTTGATATTGTTATTGTCGGAGGCGGGGGGGCAGGGCTGTATGCCGCCATGGAGGCAATGAAGACTAATCCGGCACTGAATATCGCCGTTCTGTCAAAAGTCTATCCCAACCGTTCACATACTTCTGCTGCCCAGGGCGGAGCCAATGCTGCGCTTGCCAACAAGGCAAAGGACGATACGGTTGAGATGCATATTTTTGATACCATCAAGGGCAGTGATTACCTTGCTGATCAGGATGCTGTTGATGTGCTTTGCTCTGAAGCGCCTAAAATTATCCGTGAACTTGAAAACATCGGCACACCGTGGTCAAGGCTGGAAGACAATACCATAGCCCAAAGGCCTTTCGGCGGAGCTGGTCGGCCACGTTGTTGTTACTGCTCTGATAAAACCGGTCATACCATTCTGCAGACACTCTATGAACAGTGCCTGAAAAAAGGGGTACAGTTCTTTAATGAATATTTCGCCCTGAATCTGTCGGTCAGCGGGAGTCGTTCGAACGGGCTTATTGCCATGAATATGAAGAGCGGCAAGGTCGAAGCCTTCCCTGCTAAAACGGTTATTTTTGCTACTGGCGGCTATGCCAAGATGTACTGGAATCGTTCAAGCAATGCTGCGGGCAATACCGGTGACGGTCAGGCCATCGCCTATAGGGCAGGCATCCCAATGAAAGACATGGAGTTTGTCCAGTTTCATCCAACAGGTTTGAGAAAGAGCGGTCTGCTTGTTACTGAAGGGGCAAGAGGTGAGGGTGGCTACCTTCTGAACAAAGATGGCGAGCGTTTCATGGCCCGCTATGCGCCCGAAAAAATGGAGCTTGGCCCGCGCGATCTTGTTTCCCGATCGCTTGAAACAGAAATTCTGGAAGGAAGGGGATTTGACAGTCCGGCCGGCAAATATCTTCATCTTGATCTGACCCATCTTGGTGCGGATCTCATCAAATCGCGTCTTCCGCAGATACGGGAGATGTCGATGAACTTTGAAGGTGTTGACCCCATTGAGGAGCCTATTCCTGTCCGGCCGACCGCTCATTATTCGATGGGTGGAATTGATACTGATAATCAGACCCGTACGGTCATGGATGGTATCTATGCTGCCGGGGAGTGCGGTTGTGTTTCGGTTCATGGTGCAAATCGCCTCGGAGGAAATTCGCTTCTTGACATCCTTGTTTTTGGCCGCATTGCCGGTCGTACGGCGGCTGAGGAGGCTGGCAAATTTACACCTGGAACAATATCGGAAGCTGAGATTGCCGGGCAGTGGGATGAGATCAGGAGTGGAATGCATGCTTCCGGTCATTATGAACGGTATGGCGAGTTGCGTGAGGAGCTTGGTCAGACGCTTGCACTCAACGTGGGTATTTTCCGGGAAGCCTCACTTTTGAAGAAAGGGATTGCTGATATTGCTGAGCTTAAAGAACGTGCCAAAAAACTCCGTATTTTTGATACGAGTGATGTTTTCAACACCAATCTTATGCAGGTGCTTGAACTGAAAAATATGCTGGATCTGGCTGAAACCGTCGCCGCCGGCGCACACGCCCGTCAGGAAAGCAGGGGCTCTCATACCCGGATCGATTTTCCAGTGAGGGACGACGCGAACTGGCACAAGCATACACTTGCTACTCAGGTCAAGGGGAAAGTCACTCTTGGTGAAAAGCCTGTGACTATGGGTCGTTATGAACTCCAGGAAAGAACATATTAACTATTTTGCTTATGACGGTGCCAACAGTTCAGCATACAGAAGGGAAGAAAGATGTGACCTTCCGGGTTTTCCGCTTCAATCCGCAGGTCGACAGCAAGCCCTATTTTGACGATTATACCATTCCCGTTGAGAAGGGTATAACGGTGCTCAGGTCGTTGAATTATATCAAGGAACATATTGACGGATCGGTCAGTTTCAGGGCCTTCTGTCAGGCAGGAATTTGCGGTTCCTGCGGGATGCGGGTGAACGGCCTCTCCCAGCTTGCCTGCACAACCCAGGTATGGGATGTGCTTGCCAAAAGCAGGGAGCCCGGCATCATCAAGGTTGAGCCATTGCGTAACCTGCCGCTCATCAAGGATCTCATTGTTGATATGGATCCCCTTGTCGACAAGATGAAGCACTACTCCAACTGGGTTGACTCAACCATGCCTGAGGCCGAGATGGGTAAAAAGGAGTTCCTGATTTCCGAAGCGGAGTTCCTTCGCTACGATAAGGCGACGGACTGTATTCTTTGTGCTTCGTGTGTTTCAGAGTGCAGCATTTTACGGGCGAACAAGGATTATGTTTCTCCGGCCGTGCTGCTGAAATCATACCGCATGAGTGTAGACAGTCGCGACTCTCTTCATGAGCAGCGCCTTGCAGAGCTTGTCAAGGATCATGGTGTCTGGGACTGTACGCACTGCTATCGCTGTCAGGAAAGCTGCGTCAAAAGCATTCCGATCATGGATGCCATTCATGGAATACGTGAAGACGCTATCGAGAGCAGAGGAATGAAGGATACCAGTGGTTCCAAACACGCAGAAGCCTTTATGATTGATATTGAAAAGAAAGGCAAGCTTGTCGAAGCTACTCTTCCGATACGTACCAATGGCGTTATCTGGACACTGCAGAACCTCCTGCCGATGGCCGTAAAAATGATCATGAAACGCCGTACACCGCCTCCTCCGCCTCTGGTTAAGTCGGCTAAAGGGATAAAAATATTTCGGGAGATGTTCAGGGAGATGACAGAACATGTAAAGCAGGATCACAAATCTCATAAAAATTAACTGGGGAGAACTGCTGGATGAAGCGATACGCATATTATCTGAGCTGCATCAATGAGTCCATGACCAAAGAGGTGGATCGTTCAATTGAGCTCTGGCAGAATGATCTTGGAATTGAGCTTGTCAAACTGCACGAAGGCACCTGTTGCGGTGGGAGTAATCTTGAGTATGTCAGTCCAAAACATTTTGCACTGGTCAATGGACGAAATATTGCTCTTGCCGAAAAGATGGGGATGGATCTTATTGTCTCTTGCAATACCTGCCTGATGACGATCCGTACGGCAAAGAAAAAGCTTGATGAATCACCGGAACTGAAAAAAGAGATCAATGACCTCTTGAAAATGGAGGGGCTTGAATACCTTGGCACTTCAGATGTCCGGCATCTGCTCTGGGTACTGGTCGATGATGTCGGACTCGATACCATCCGCGCGAAGGTTAAGGTTCCGCTGAAAAATTACCGGATTGCTCCCTTTTATGGCTGTCATATACTTCGCCCGTCAACAGTTCTTGGCCACGACAATCCTCGTGATCCAACTTCCCTTGACCAGTTGATTGAGGCACTTGGCGGACAAACTATTCCGTACAACCATAAAAATCGCTGTTGCGGATTTCATACTCTGCTGGTTGCTGAGGAAGAGTCACTCAATGTTGCAGCAGAGGCGCTGAAAGAGGCTATTGATTCAAAAGCCGATTTTATTGTTACGCCTTGCCCGCTCTGCCATACTTCGCTTGATGGCTATCAGTCGAAGGCACTCAAACATGCCGGTGTTGAAAGCTCTATTCCTGTTTTTCATATTTCCGAAATGATCGGTCTTGCGCTCGGATACAGTGCAAAGCAACTGGGCATCAAACGCCACATTGTGAGTTGAAGATGCTTTTGGTTTTGGAAAAAGCTGAGGTATTGGGTACTGATCTTCCGGAAAGTTTTAAATAAAGGCTGAAAAAACGTAACTTTGCACTTTTACTTTGCTCTCAGCCGGGGATTTACCGGACGATCTGACGGGCCTCTTGTTTTGTTAACCCATCAAATTATTGCATTGCATGCTCAAAAATGATCTTTTTCTCCGGGCATTAAAGCGCCAGCCATGTTCCAGAACCCCAATCTGGGTGATGCGTCAGGCAGGTCGTTATTTGCCGGAGTACCGTGCTGTGAGAGAAAAAACTGATTTTTTAACCCTCTGTAAAACCCCGGAACTGGCAACCGAGGTAACCATTCAGCCTGTTGAACTGATGGGTGTGGATGCTGCTATTATATTCTCTGATATTCTTGTGGTCAATGAAGCCATGGGCATGAATGTCGAGATCATCGAATCCAAAGGGATCAAGCTCACTCCGCCGATCCGCTGCCAGGCAGATATTGACAAGCTGATTGTACCTGATATCGATGAAAAACTCGGCTACGTGATGGATGCGCTCAGAATGACCAAAAGAGCGCTCAACAACCGTGTCCCCCTTATCGGTTTTACCGGTGCTGCATGGACCCTCTTTACCTACGCGGTTGAAGGCGGCGGATCAAAAAACTATGCCTACGCCAAAAAGATGATGTACCGTGAGCCAGCAATGGCACATGAACTGCTCGGCAAGATCTCCGGCGTTATCACCGCTTACGTGTTGAAGCAGATCGAAGCTGGCGCTGATGCCATTCAGATTTTTGACTCATGGGCAAGCGCACTCTCCGAGGATGACTACCGCGAGTATGCCCTTCCTTACATCAAGGATACGGTACAGGCAATCAAGGCAAAATACCCTGACACTCCGGTTATCGTTTTCTCAAAGGATTGCAACACCATTCTTTCCGACATCGCTGATACCGGCTGTGAGGCTATGGGTCTCGGTTGGGGTATCGACATCGGCAAGGCACGCGCCGAACTCGGTGACCGTGTTGCCCTGCAGGGTAACCTCGATCCGACCGTGCTTTATGGTACACCCGAAAGAATCAAGGCTGAAGCCTCCAAGATTCTCCGCTCTTTCGGCCAGCATACCGAACATTCAGGCCACGTTTTCAACCTCGGTCACGGCATCCTGCCCGATATGAATCCCGAAAACCTGAAACTGCTTGTTGAATTTGTTAAAGAAGAGAGCGCCCAGTACCACTAAGCGACCTCTTTTTATTTACTGCTTTCCGACTCCGCCTGATGTTCTGCATGAGGCGGAGTTTTTTTTCGGAGCATTAAAGACTGATCTCTGAAACATTTTTAAACCACATCGTGAAATCATGGAAGCAAAAAATATTATACTTGAAGTCCTGAAAAAAGAGGGCAACCCGTTGAGTGCTGGTCAGATTGCTGAAATCAGCGGACTGGATCGGAAAGAGGTCGATAAGGCAATGAAGGTACTCAAAGATGAAGAACTGATTGTCTCTCCCAAGCGCTGCTACTGGGAAGCGAAGAAATAATCCGCGCCGTGCGGTCAACGCCCATACCCAAGGCGTAGCCAGACCACTCTTCGGGGTCTATGCCGCAGCCCATGATTTCGAGCCAGCCTGTCTTTTTGCAGACTTTGCATCCCTCTTGCCGCCGCAGAGGTAGCAGGTGACGTCGATCTCGGCTGATGGTTCAGTGAAGGGGAAAAAGCTTGGGCGGAACCGGAGTCTGACGTCGTCGCCGAACATTTGTTTGGCGTTCTGATATGAAAAACCAGGGGAACGAGTATATTTCTGAAGTACGACTGGCAGCACCATGATGAAGAGGATACACGGCTTTGTTGCGGTACAGAAAAAAGTAATTTTATCGATTTGTTTTTTAACAAGTTATAGTCATGATCATTCAGCGAGATCACGTCCTTACTGTCTTGGGCAGTCATAAAATAGATCTGGAGCAGCGTTATCACCTGAAAAAAGTCGGTATTTTCGGCTCTGTTGCCAGAAATTCTGCCAAGGATGACAGCGATATTGATATTGTTGTTGAGATGGAACCGAATATCCTGCTCAAGGTACAGCTTAAAGAAGAGCTGGAACAATTGCTGGGCAGCAAAGTTGACTTGATCAGGTATTGGGAAAGAATGAACCCTTACCTCAAGGCTCGCATTGACAGGGAGGCACGCTATGTATGATAAAGCCTTACTGCTGGAAAAACTTGTGCAAATTAATACTTCCATAGAGAAAATTAACCGCCGGTTTGCCCTAATCAAAACGGCTGATGATTTTTTGGACAGTGATCAGGGAATGGATATGCTTGATGCGATAGCCATGATGCTCATCGCTATTGGGGAGAACTTCAAAACAATTGACAAGGAAACGAAGGGTACACTTTTCGCTTCATATCCTCATATCAACTGGTCAGGAGTAAAAGGGTTACGGGATATTCTTTCACATCAATATTTTAACATTGATGCTGAGGAAATTTTTGGAATCTGCGAAGAGCATCTTGGCAGTCTGCATGATGCCGTTAAGCAAATGATAGCATCTCTTACGCCGTAATTCCACTACGCCCCAAACTGCCTCAACATCCTCAAATCATTCTCAAACAACAACCGAATATCGTCAATCTTGTACCTCAGCAGCACTGTGCGGTCAACGCCCATACCAAAGGCGTAGCCTGACCATTCTTCGGGGTCTATGCCGCAGTTGCGCATGACGTTGGGGTGAACCATGCCACAGCCCATGATTTCGAGCCAGCCTGACTTTTTGCAGACTTTACATCCCTTGCCGCCGCAGAGGTAGCAGGTGACGTCCACTTCGGCTGATGGTTCGGTGAAGGGGAAAAAGCTTGGGCGGAACCTGAGTTTGACGTCGGTGCCGAACATTTGCTTGGCGAAGGAGTAGATGGTAGCTTTGAGATCGGCGAAGGAGACACCCTTGTCGATGTAGAGCCCTTCGAGCTGGTGGAAGACGCAGTAGCTTCGTGAGCTGATGGCTTCGTTTCGGTACACTTTTCCCGGGCAGATTACCCGTATGGGCGGTTTCTGGTCGAGCATGACCCTGACCTGCACCGGTGAGGTGTGGGTTCTGAGGAGCACGTCGGAGCCGGGGTTGCCGCTGGTGACAAAAAAGGTGTCTTGCATGTCGCGAGCGGGGTGGTCGGGCGGAAAGTTGAGCATGTCGAAGTTGTACCGGTCGAGCTCCAGTTCGGGGCCGGTTGCGATGCCGAATCCCATGGCTGAAAAAATCTGCTTCATCTCGCCGAGCACCTTCTGCACCGGATGTTCGCTGCCCGTAAAGGAGCGTCGTCCGGGGAGGGTTAGGTCGATACCTCTTTTGCCGTCGCTGCTTTCGGTTGATGCAAGCCGCTCCTCCGCTTCGGTGAGCTTTGCATCAGCCGTCTGCTTGAGCTGGTTGAGCAACTGGCCCATTCGCGGCTTGTCAGCAGGGTCAACCGACTTGAGTTGGCCGAAAAGAGCTGCGATGAGCCCTTTTCGAACCGTGTACTTGAGACGGAAGGCTTCGATATCTCCGGTTGAGGCAATCTCAAACTCCAGAATCTCCTGCTGTAAACTGCGAATGGTGTTTTCCATTTGTAACCGGGTGTAAGAACTTATTCTAAAACGCTTTTGACAATCACGGTAAATGCAGCCGGATCCTTGACGGCAATCTCGGCAAGTGCCTTGCGGTCGATTTCGACGCTCTTCTTCAGCATGGCGTTAACCAGGCGGGAGTAGGTGGTGCCGTTCAGGCGTGCAGCAGCGTTGATACGCATGATCCAGAGCGAACGGAAGGTGCGTTTTTTGACGCGACGGTCACGGTAGGCGTACTGTTCTGCTTTATCGACCGCATGTTTGACAACGGTCAGAATATTGCCGCGCGATCCCCAGAACCCTTTGGCTTTTTTTATTACTCTTTTTCTCCGTGCTTTTGAGGCAACGGCGTTATTTGCTTTAGGCATCGTTGTGTCGAGTTAATGTTAAAAATTTACGCCTGAATCATCCGTTTGATCTGCTTTGCCTTCAATCCCAAAAGCAGTGCTGTCTGGTGGAGACGGCGGCAGCGTTTACTGTTCTTTTTCTCAAGGTTGTGCGAGCCATTCATGCGTTCACGCTTGATTTTTCCGGATGATGTAGTCTTAAACCGTTTGCATGCTCCACGGTGGGATTTCATTTTAGGCATGATCGTCGTTTATTTATTGGTAGATAAAATGTTCGAATTTTTTTGTGATTACTCTTCTATCAGATCCTCAGGTGCCAGTGGCGCAAGTGGTGCTGCCAGAGGCTGATTTGTTTTTGCTCTAATCCGGTCATAGGCATCAATCTTCTTTTTGTCAGGCTCGAAATAAACGAAAAGTTTTTTGCCTTCGAATTTCGGATCGCCGTCACGGGTACTGACAACGCTGAGCCTCTCGGTCAAGCGTTCTGCAAGTTCCAGTCCTTTTTCTTTATAGATGATCGATCGACCAAGAAAAACAATGGTGGCCCTGACCCGGTTGCCTTTGCGCAGAAACTCTTCAAGATGAGCGCTCTTGAAGTCGAAGTCGTGCTTGTCGGTATTCGGATGAAAGCGCAACTCTTTGAGGGTTGTCGTTTTCTGCTTTTTCTTGAGATCCTTGTCCCTCTTGTCCATTTTATAGAGTAACCTGCCGAGGTTGTCGAACTTGCATACCGGTGGTTCGGCGTTCGGCTGTACTTCAATCAAATCTTGATTCCGCTCTTCGGCTACCCGCTTTGCGTCAATGGTCTTCATCACCTCCTGTGTTCCGTCCGGAAAAATTATGCGAACTTCCGGAACACGGATCTGGTCATTGACCCGATAGGTGAGTTTCGGCTTTTGAGTCGTAACCTTTTGTTTCTTCATGCGTTCAGGTTTTGTTTAGATAGTCAGGATTTTCCGGTGATCTCTGTCTTGAGTTTTTCGATCAGTCCGCTTACGCTGAACCGCCCTTCATCACCGATGCGATGACGGCGGAGCGAAACTTCACCGCTCTCCTGCTCTTTTTGTCCGATGACAATCATGCAGGGGATTTTGCTGACTTCAGCGTCGCGGATTTTTTTGCCTATTTTTTCACTTCTGGTGTCAAGTTCGGCGCGGATTCCTGCTGCGAGGAGCGCCTGGTATACGCTTTTTGCATAGTCGAGAACATCTTCGGCAATCGGGAGCACAACAGCCTGAACGGGAGCAAGCCAGAGAGGGAAGTTCCCGGCGGTGTGCTCAATGAGGACGCCGATAAAGCGTTCCATGGAGCCAAACGGGGCCCGGTGAATCACAACGGGTCGATGCTTCTGTCCGTCGCTGCCGGTATAGGTGAGGTCGAACCGTTCAGGCATCACATAGTCAACCTGGACGGTGCCGAGCTGCCATTTTCTGCCAAGGGCGTCACGCACAATAAAGTCGATTTTAGGGCCGTAGAAGCTCGCTTCGCCAATTCCGATAAAGTAGTCGATGCCCATACGGTCGGCCGCTTCTTTGACATCCTTCTCTGCCTGTTCCCACACTTCGGCGGTACCGCCATACTTTGCGCGGTTTTCGGGATCGTGCATGGAAAGGCGGGTTTGTACCTCTGAAAAGCCCAGCGTTCCAAAAACAAACTGTGTCAGTTCAATGGCACTGCAGATCTCGTCAACAAGCTGGTCGGGGCGGCAGTAGATGTGCGAATCGTCCTGCGTGAAGCCTCTCGCTCGCACAAGGCCGTTCAGTTCGCCTGACTGCTCGTGGCGATAGACTGTTCCAAACTCCGTCAGACGAATAGGCAAATCGCGGTAGCTCCGCATCTTTGAGCTGTAGATGAGGTGGTGGTGCGGGCAGTTCATCGGTTTGAGAAGATACTGCTCCTGTTTGCCCTCTTCATCGTGATAGGTCAGCGGCGGAAACTGCGAGTCGCTGTAATAGGGATAGTGGCCTGAACGCTTGTAAAGTTCAATATTGCCAATATGCGGCGTATAGACGGGCAGGTAGCCACGCTTGCGCTGCTCCTCTTTGAGGAAAGCTTCAAGTTCGTTGCGGATGATGGCCCCTTTGGGGAGCCAGATCGGCAGACCGCTTCCAACTTCGGGCGAGAGCATGAAGAGCTCAAGCTCGGTGCCGAGTTTGCGGTGATCGCGTCGTTTGGCCTCTTCCTGTCGGGTGACATACTCTTTCAGTAGCTTTTCGGTCGGGAAGGTGATGCCGTAGATGCGCTGCATATTCTCTCGTGCCGAATCTCCACGCCAGTAAGAGGAAGAGATATTGGTCAGAAGAACAGCCTTCACTTTGCTGGTTGAAGGAATATGCGGCCCGATGCAAAGGTCGGTAAATCCATCCTGATGATAAAGCGACACGCTCTCGACATCCTTCAGGGTATCTTCAAGAATCTCAACCTTGTAGGGGTCGTTCCGAACGGTTTTGAAAAAATCTATAGCGGCTGTGCGGCTCATCTCTTCGCGCCGGATCTGGATATCGCGTTTGCTGATTTCCAGCATCCTCACTTCGATCTTTCGGAGATCCTCTTCGCGGAAGCGGTGCGAGGAAGCGACATCGTAGTAGAACCCCTGTTCGATAGAAGGGCCAGCGCCGAATTTGCTGCCTGGATAAAGCTCCTCAATTGCCTGGGCCATAAGGTGGCTTGAGCTGTGCCAGAAAATATCCGGGCCAGCAGGGGCGTTGAAAGTAACAATCTCTATTGCCGCATCAGCGGTAAGGGGTGTGTTAAGGTCAATCGTAATGCCGTTTACCTTGATCGCCAGGGCATCCTGTGCAAGTTTGCGTCCGATGGAAAGCGCAACGTCGTTGCCGGTCGAGCCAGAAGGAAATGTTTTAACACTCCCATCGGGAAGGGTAAGGGCTATCAAAGCCAGTAGTTCCTGATTGTCAGACATTCTTTTTTCTGTCGTTTCAATCCATGCGAAAGGTGCGCCATTGCTCCTTTGCTGGAAAATATCAATGCAGCCGCTTTATGTTAGTACTGTCGGGCCGGGGGGGCTACTCAGTTTAAAACTGTTTTCCCCGGTTCCGTAATGTGGACTTAGACTATACATATAATATTAAAATATTCCAAATCAGTTGATCATTCCGAGCAGTTCAGGTGTGACGCTTTCCTTGCCCTGCTTCAGTGCGAGCAACTCCGCTTTTCGTTTAAGCTCTCGCCCGTATGAAATCTGGCTGATGAAAGGGGCTTTTTTAACCATTTCGTTCAGGAGTGCATTGGCTTCGCTGCTCCAGGCAACTTTCTGTGATGGTTCCTCCATTGCCGTTGTGCGCCGGTTAAGCGGCAGGAAGTTGAAGAGCATGTCGTAGAGAGCGTTAACAATCTCCTGCAATAGATAGACCGCTCCGCTGTGGCCCATGAAGGGGGTTCCAAGTGCTCTGCGCACAATCGGGCCAGGGAAGCCTGCCGGAATAAATCGTGTTTTTGCGTCGAGTTCGGCCAGATAGATTTTATCAACAATCCTGCCGAAGAGGAACTGCGGCTGTTTTTGCTGAATCTCCTCCCGGATAAGGGTGTTGTCCGCTTCGGCGGTATCGTGGCTGAAGAGGCACTGCATGCCCATCTCTCCTGCAAGAAAGGTTTCAAGCCCGAGCGCGTAGGTTTTTGAAGCGGTGACGGCGAACCGTATGGTAGGGAACCACTCTGCCTGTGGCCCGCGCCAGAGATCCCAGATGGGCTTCAGTATGGTGCGTTTCTCTTTCTGCATGAACACTTCCGCCTCTTTTTCTCTCTTCAGGAGGCAGCCAAGGTCACGAATAAACTTTTCGGTTTCGCCAATGCCGAAGGGTGCCTGAAGCACTGGACGCTCGAGTATTTCGGCCAGGGCATGACCAAATTCGTGGTACATCTGCACCACGACGTCAGAGTTTTTAAGATCGGCAATATCGTGCAGCGAGCTTTCAAACGGGTAGACATGGAGCAACTCTCCACCGACTCCTGCAATAAGGCGTTTGAGTTCAGCCAGATCTGAGGGGCTGTTGAAGCAGCCGTAAGTTGGGCCGATAATGGAAACCGTGGCGGGTTTGACGGTAGCCGGTTGGTTGTCGCCGAACGTTTTATGAAGCCAGAGGAGGGCGCGGTCTCGTCCCTGCCACTCATTTTCACCAAGGGAATTTGAGGGGAAAAAGCGGACGTCGGGGTATTTCATGGTGAGCATCCGTTCGTGGTCGCTGCCAATCATCTCACTCTCGGCGCTTGATACCAGAATCAGTTGCAGCCCCGGTGCCTGGAGTTTTTCGATGGTTTCCCTCACAATCTCCGAGCTGCCTGAAGAGGCGATCTCCTTCTCGGTCAGGCTGGTGGGGGTAAAGTTTTCAAGGTAAGGCACGGCATCGGTATAGTCGATGACGGCCACACCCACCAGGTTGTAGCAGCCAACCGGAGCATCGGCAATGACGTGGACATCCTGGAGTGCGCAAAAGGTGTTGACTGCTCCCCAGTAAGCGCTTGCGGTCGATTCGTCCCGAACGGTTTTTCCCATAAGTCGAAATCTGGTAATCGTTTTTTATGATGCTGATTTCTTTAGCGTGATTGCCCCTGCAATGAAACAGGAAGCACTCCCTCGGGTTTAAGTTCTCCTCTCAGAGCATCTATCGCCGATTTTTCACTTGCCTCGTTTGATGAGTAGGTGCAGAGGTAAGTGGTTATTTCCGGAAAGTAGTTGATGATGTAAGGGGTGCCGAGCGATACAAAGATCAGTGGCCTCTCCTTCGGCACCATTCCTGCCAGTGAGTGGATGAATTGCTGCTGTTTTTCGGTTAGTTTCAGGGTGCCTGAGCCGGAGAGCGCTTTGACATATGCGGTGACCATAACGGCAGGCGCTTTCATTGCCAGATCACTAGCGTTCAAATATCCCGTAGAGTCGGTATCGGGGTCAATTCTGATATGGTTTACGCTGTAATACTGGTCGAGGTCCTTTATATATTCTTTTCCTGTTTCGCTGTTGGTTTTATCCTGCAGCATAATATTGAGAATGCTTTTTGAAGAGGGATCTTTTTTTAGCGGGAAGTAGTGGTTGACGTCGCTTACCAGCGTGACGGCGCGTGAGGCAATATTTCTGGCAAGAATGCGGTGTGGTTCCGGATTTATCTCATCCTTGATCCGGCTAAGATCGACAAGTTTCCGGTTATCGAGGTCAAGCCACTTTTTGACCTGAAGAATTCTGCGTACCGAGGCATTGATCTGTTCTATCGGAATAACTCCCTCTTCGACCGCATTGACAATTGAGCGGTGGGCAAGTTCAGGATCAGGTGAAAAGAGCAAGAGGTCGTTGCCGGCCTGAACGGCTTTGACTGAAATTTCCGGTACGTTCTGGCCGTTATAGAGCGCTTTCATGTTCAGGGCATCGGTAATGATCAGCCCGGTGAAGCCGAGCTCCCGGCGGAGCAGATCGGTGACAATTGCTTTTGAAATGGAAGCAGGCTCCATGGTGCCGGTCAGTTTTGGTACCGCCAGATGTCCGGTCATGATACTGATGACGCCTTGCTCTATGGCAGCCTTGAAAGGTTTCAGTTCGTACGCATCCAGTTGCTGGCGATCAGCCAGTAGAACAGGGAGCGAAAGATGGCTGTCGATGGTAACATCGCCATGTCCCGGAAAATGTTTCGCTGTTGCAATGATCCCGTGCGACTGGAATCCTTTGATGATGGCGTTCGACATGGTAATGGCCAGCGGAACACTGTCGCCGAACGAACGGGTATTGATGATGGGGTTTAACGGGTTGATATTCAGGTCAACCGTAGGAGCATAGTTCTGATTGAGTCCGATCAATTTAGCCTCTTCAGCGATGGCTTTTGCCATGTCCGCGGCGAGCTTAGGGTCCCCGGTAGCGGCAACGGCCATGTTTGGCGAAAATTCGGTAGCTCCGTCGAGGCGCATGGCTACACCCCGTTCCATATCGGCGCTTATCAACAAAGGGCGTGGTGCAATCGACTGAAAATGGTTCGCGAGCATGGCGGCGCTGAAAGCATCTCCTTTGAGAAACATGATGCCTCCGACTTTCCCTTCCTGTACAAGGCGACTCAGAAGTTGGTACTCTTTGTCATCACTGCTGTTGTAATGGCCTTCAATTTGTGCAATAAGCATTTCACCAACTTTTTCCGACAGGGTCATACTTTTCAGACTCTCCTCTATGCGCGAATCGGTATGGCTGAAAATCTGCTGGGCGCACCACTTTTCGCGGCCCGGCTTTGAGCTGGCCGACAGGCTCGATGTTGCTGCTGTGATGAGCAGAAAGATAAAAATGCAAAAAAGCAAACGACGCGAACTTATTTTCATAGGTATTTTATTCTTTCCGGGCACACGGTTTATTGGTAGCGTGCGTCGGGTTATCTGCTGAAAAGTAAAAAAAATCCCGACAATCCATTACTGCAGGAATCAGAATGCTACATTGTTTTAAGGAAATACCACAA
Source organism: uncultured Chlorobiaceae bacterium (assembly GCA_903865705.1). GTDB lineage: Bacteria > Bacteroidota > Chlorobiia > Chlorobiales > Chlorobiaceae > Chlorobium. The sequence goes on along the minus strand of CAIPKT010000042.1, from coordinate 1,427 downwards.
TTCTGTTACCTTGCCCTTCCATTGTAGACCATACCACCGCGATCAATGTAGAGCTGCAGAACCGCGCCGGCTTCGCTGCGGCAGGTGCCTGTAACCACTTCAATTCCGCGTTTTTCAAGCTCAGCAATCCAATTCCCTGGTTTTGCTCCTTCATCAAACCCCGCATGTTCCGCATCAGCGGTGCAGGCTCCGCAGACCAGACGGCTGACTCCAGACCAGATGATTGCACCGAAACACATGGCACATGGTTCTGTTGATGTGACCAGCTCATACCCCGGAAAGCCGGGCTGGTTGAGCGAGTATGATGAGAGGTTATGCTGGGCAATTGCGAGAGCCAGCATCTCGGCGTGGGCATGAGAGCAGTTGCTTTGGACAACCAGATTGACCCCGACAGCAACCAGATTGCCTGAAGAACGCTCAAAAACAGCCGCACCGAATGGGCCGCCGGTTCCGTTAATGACGTTCAGACGGGCAAGTTCGATGGCAAACTTCATGCGCTCATCGTCCGACAAAAGTGCTTCGCGGTGTTCGGCGAAAAACTTTTTAAGCCATGGAGGCAAAATGGCTTCAAAATTACAGTCAGGCATAAAATACTCTTCAGCAAAAATTGGATTGTTTGAGCCGCCGTCACTCAGCTCATATAAAGATAAGGTTTCCAATCATCGGAAACCGTTGTTGTCAGGAGCTGCATGAACATCAGGTTATTGGGCCTGATCGCCTGTTTTAAAGGGTGCATCCCGGCTTCGCGGGGGGTTTTGCTTCCTTTTTTCGAGTTGCAGCGCGGGCAAGCCGTAATGAGGTTCTCCCATGAATCCTCACCGCCTCTGGAGCGCGGCACGATGTGATCAATGGTTAAGGGCGGATCGGTTTTGCCGCAGTACTGGCACCGGAAACCGTCTCTAAGGAGGATGTTTTTCCGGTTCAGTATGATGCTCTTGTAGGGTACCCTCACAAAACAGGTCAACCGTACGATACTCGGAAGAGGAAAGCTGCGTGACACTGTGCTGATGACCCGCTCAGGATGGTGGGCCACCTGCACGGCTTTACCTCCAAAGAGTAAAAGAACAGCCTTCTGAGCGTCACAAATACTTAAAGGTTCATAGCTGCTGTTAAGTACAAGAACTTTTGTGTGATGTAAGAGCATCCCAATAGAGTTTCTTTACAGTATAACGGCATGGATTATTACTTCAAAATTTGTCAGGTAAACTTTCCGATAATTTTTTTTAGTCGCGCCGCTTACAATGAGCAGCAGATGTTCAACTGCCTCGAGGCCATAGCGTCATCAAGTCGTTTAACCGGGGTTGTTACCGGGGCTGAGCGTACCAGATCCGGGTTGTTTGCGGCTTCATTGGCAATGCTGAGCAGTGCCTTGGCAAACGCTTCAAGCGTCTCTTTTGACTCTGTCTCTGTCGGTTCAACCATGATTG
>CAIPKT010000041.1 GCA_903865705.1 uncultured Chlorobiaceae bacterium | reverse complement strand
TTGAGAAACTTCTAAACGATTACCATTATGATGCAGATCAGTAAAAAAGGGCTTGATCTTATCCGCAAGTATGAGGGTTTGCAGCTTGCGGCTTATGTGTGCCCCGGGGGAAAGCTTACCATCGGCTATGGCCATACAGGCAAGGATGTAAAGGCTGGCCAGACAATTGATGTGGAACGGGCAAATGAGCTTTTGATCAATGATGTTCAGCGATTTGAGAGTGCGGTCAACGAGTTGGTGATGGTGCCGATGACGCAGGGGATGCTGGATGCGCTGATCAGTTTTTCCTTTAATCTCGGGGTGGGGTCACTGAAGAGTTCGACCCTGCTGAAAAAACTTAATGCTGATGACCGTGAGGCGGCGGCGAATGAGTTTTTGAGGTGGAACAAGGCCAATGGGAAGGTACTTGCGGGGCTGACTGCGCGTCGTGAGAGTGAGCGGGAACTCTTTTTGGCATGACCGGTTGTGGTTCAGCAAGAGTGAAATAGAATTCCCTTGCTTTCGCGCTAAATAATTCTCAAAAATTGGTTGACTGATACCTCTCTGAGGTTATATTGTTGCGTATATCAACGCATAACTGATAATAAAAATTAAAGCTTTTGGAAAGGGTAACTCTATAATAAAAAAAGAGTTGCCCTTTTGTTTCCATATTTGACTCCGGAGAACGTCCATGAAAATTTCCCGCTTGTTCACCTTGCCTGGTGAAAATGTTTACGACCGTTTCGAATACACCTTCAGAAGCTCTGTTTTAAGGAATCCCGACGGTTCGAAGGTCTTTGAAATGAACAATATCGAGGTGCCGAAGCAGTGGTCGCAGGTGGCTGCCGATATTTTGGCCCAGAAGTATTTCCGGAAAACGGGCATTCCCCTTTATGATGAAAATGGCGTTGCCTTGACCGACAGCGACGGTAATCCGGTAACAGGCAGTGAGCATTCGATCCGCCAGGTTGTCCATCGCATGGCGGGTTGCTGGAAGGATTGGGGTGAAAAAAACCGTTACTTCGATACGCCTGATGACGCCCTGGCTTTTTATGATGAGGTGGCCTTCATGATCCTTAAGCAGATGGGCGCTCCCAACTCGCCGCAGTGGTTCAATACGGGGCTTAATTTTGCCTATGGCACGACCGGCCCCGCCCAGGGTCATTTCTATGTTGACCCCGAGAGTGGTGAGGTAAAAGAGTCGGAGGATGCCTACGGGCGGCCCCAGGCTCATGCCTGTTTTATCCAGTCGGTCAGTGATGATCTGGTCAACGAAGGGGGCATTTTTGATTTGGCGATTCGTGAGGCGAGGGTGTTCAAGTTCGGCAGCGGTTCGGGTACCAACTACTCCAACCTCCGTTCCGGCGGTGAAAAGCTGAGCGGCGGAGGAAGTTCGTCGGGTCTCATGAGTTTTCTGAAAATTTTTGATTCTGCGGCGGGTGCCATCAAGTCGGGCGGGACGACACGCCGTGCAGCCAAGATGGTGATTGTTGATATTGATCATCCCGATGTTGAGAAATTTATTGAATGGAAGGCGAAGGAGGAAGATAAGGTGGCCTCGCTGGTGGCCGGTTCGCGAATCTGCTCCCGTTTTCTCCAGGCAATTCTTGAAGAGGCTCTTGCCAATGGCGTTGACCGCAAGGCAAACCCCCGATTGCACCGCCTTATTCAAAATGCGCTCAGCCGCGCTGTGCCGATGAGCTATATTGTCAGGGTACTTGCCCTTGTCGAACAGGGCTACACCTCGCTTGATTTTGAAGAGTACAATTCCAATTACGAGTCGGAAGCCTATCAGACTGTTGGCGGGCAGAATTCGAACAATACCGTCCGGATGACCAACGAGTTCATGAAGGCAGTTGAAAATGACGATGTCTGGCACCTCCGTGAGCGGACAACCGGCAAGACCGCAAGGGTGGTAAAGGCGCGTGACCTGTGGGAAAAAATTCTGCTCAGCGCGTGGAAGTGCGCCGATCCCGGTTTGCAGTTTGATACCACCATTAACGAATGGCATACCTGCCCGAAGAGCGGGCGTATCAACGCAAGCAATCCTTGTTCGGAGTATATGTTCCTTGACGATACAGCCTGCAATCTGGCCAGCCTCAACCTGATCTATTTTATAGATGAGTCTTCGGGCAAATTGAAGGTGAAGGAGTTGCGGCATGCTTCGAGCCTGTGGACTATCGTGCTTGAAATTTCAGTGCTGATGGCTCATTTCCCTTCGAAGGAGATTGCCCGGTTAAGTTACGAGTTCAGAACACTTGGTCTTGGCTTTGCCAACCTCGGCACGGTGCTGATGGTGCTCGGTATTCCGTACGATTCTCCCAAGGCGCTTGCCCTGGCGGGTGGAATCTCTGCTGTGATGACCGGTCAGGCTTATGTGACATCGGCGGAGATGGCGCATGATTTAGGCACCTTCACCGGCTATGATGCAAACCGTGAAGAGATGCTTCGCGTTATTCGCAACCATCGCCGCGCTGCAAGGAATATGTCGGAAGAGGAGTACGAAGGGTTGTCGGTCAAGCCCCGTGGCATTGATTCGGAGTACTGCCCCGCTGAACTGTTCGAGGCGGCTGGACAGGTGTGGGATGAAGCGCTTCAGAAGGGAGAAAAATATGGATTCCGTAATGCTCAAGTAAGTGTTATTGCTCCTACCGGCACCATTGGTCTGGTGATGGATTGTGATACCACCGGTATTGAGCCTGAATTTGCCATTGTCAAGTTCAAGAAACTTGCGGGGGGCGGGTATTTCAAGATTGTCAACCAGTCGGTGCATAAAGCTCTTGAACGTCTCGGTTATACCACGGCACAGATTGATGATATCGAACACTACTGCAAGGGTCATGGCACGCTTTCCGGTGCTCCCTCAATCAACCGGTCATGGCTCAAGAGTCGTGGTTTCCCGGACGACAAGATTGAAATCGTTGAGTCGCAGCTTGAAACAGTCTTTGATATCCGTTTTGCTTTCAACAAGTGGATTCTGGGCGAAGATTTCTCGGTAACGCTGGGCTTCACCGAAGATCAGCTTAACGATCCCGATTTTGACATGCTTCAGGCACTTGGCGCTACAGAGACTGATGCCGAGATGGCCAATGACTATATCTGCGGTACCATGACGATTGAGGGTGCTCCCCATTTGAAGCTGGAACATCTTCCTGTCTTTGATTGCGCAAGTCGCTGTGGCCGCAAAGGGCTCCGCTATATCAAACACATGGCCCATGTTCGAATGATGTCCTCTGTTCAGCCTTTTATTTCAGGCGCTATCTCCAAAACGGTCAATATGCCGGGTACGGCGACAACCGTTGAAATCGGTGAGGTTTTTCAGGCGGCATGGCTGCAGATGGTCAAGGCGATCACTGTCTATCGCGATGGATCGAAACTCTCCCAGCCGCTCAATATTTCAAGCTTTCAGGATCTCGACGAGGTCATTATGCTTGGAACAGAAGAGAACCTTGATGAAACCAAGGGGCCCCGGGAGGTTCAGGAACGCATTGTCGAGCGGGTCTATCACCGTTCCGAGCGCAGGATGCTTTCGAAACGCAGGAAGGGCTATATCCGTGAAGCTTATGTAGGTGGCCACAAGGTTTTTCTCAGGACAGGGGAGTATGATGATGGTTCTCTTGGTGAGGTCTTTATCGACATGTACAAGGAGGGCGCCTCATTCAAGGGGCTGCTGAACTGTTTTGCCGTACTCGCCTCCAAGGCGTTGCAATATGGCATGCCGCTTGAGGAACTGGTCGACAGTTTCACCTTTACCCGCTTTGAACCTGCCGGCGCAGTTCAGGGACACAATGTCATCAAGAATTCTACCTCCATCCTTGATTATGTCTTCCGTTCAATCGGTTACGACTATCTTGGCCGCAAGGATTTTGTTCATATAAAGGCGGTGGATGAAGTGCTTGACAGCAATGGTCAGAACGGCCACACGCCGGTTAAAGAGCCATCACTGGCCCTGCAAGTTGAGCCGGAGCATTCCGCAATACGTACAAGCCAGGTCTATCAGGCAAAAGTTCAGGGCTACACGGGCGAGCAGTGCGAAAACTGCGGTTCCATGCGCGTCAAGCAAAACGGAACCTGCAAGGTGTGCGACGATTGCGGCATGACCACGGGGTGTTCTTGAACGGTTAATTCAGTTTGGTTGAGCTGCCGGCAGCGAGTTTATGGCCGAGTTTATGCGCCTTATGAATTGTTCCTTTGCTCAGCTCCTGGTGCTGTTGTTGAGCAGCAAGCCCGATAAAGAGCGTCCCGACCGTTTCCGCACCAAGCATCGTTGCGGCAGATTTAAGTCGCTTTGTCACATCTCCGGTTAACCTTGCAAGAATGCCTGGTGCAGCGGAAGAGGCTACGAGTACCGCTCGTTTTGATTTCCCGGGGCGACGGGCTTTGGGAGCAGGGGATCCCCAGGGCCAGTAGGCCGTGCAGACAAGACGTTCAATAAAGGTTTTCATGATGGCGGTGACCGTCCCGGCATTCATCGGTGACGCGAGAACAAGGCAGTCAGCCCCTTCAATCTCCTGGAGAAGAGCAGCCATATCATCATCAAGGATACAGACTCCGTAGTTCTCCCCGGCAACCTGGGTGCAACTGCGGCAATTGGTGCAGAATGCAAGACGCTTGTCGAGCAGGGTGATCTTTCGGGTTACAGCACCCCTCTCTCTTGCAGAGGCAAGAATTTCATCAACAGCCCGTTCAATAATGCCCTCTTTGCGGTAGCTGCCGACAATCGCAAGGATGTTCACTGGAGTTTCCATTTTTCTGTTGTGGAGTTGTTTTGGACTTGTTGTTGCTTTTCAGTTTCGGGTAAAACTTCATAGCGCCATTACGTTGAAGATACAGCTTTGAGCGTTGCACTCCTAACTCCACTTATCCTCGGTAGTAGGATCGTACCCGAAATGATGCCCCCAGCGAAAGCGCCAAAGCTTTACATGTATCCACATCGAGTGAGGGGAGACGGACAATGCTTGCAATAACTTCCGGGATTTCAGCTGCTGCCAGGCGGATAAAGTCGCAGACGGCGGTAAATCCAGCCGTACCGAAAGGGCTGTGGCACAAGCGCATGTATGTTGCTGCATCAGGTGCGTTCAGGCTGACGGAGATGCAATCCACTATTCCGACTAACTCCGGGATGATGTTTCGGCCATAGACCAGATTTGCCTGACCGTCGGTATTGATACGAACACGAGTGCAATACCTTTGTTTGACGGCTTCAGCCACCTGCTTGACGAGGTCAAGCCGTAGCAATGACTCTCCATACCCGCAGAAAACAACCTCATCGAAATCGCTGAATTCCTCAATGGCATCCATGATACCATTGAATGATGGTTCAGTGTCGAGAAAGAGGTCGTTTTTATGAAACGATCTGCTCTGGATTTTAATGCAGAACGAGCATTCGTTAGAACATCGGTTTGTACTGTTCAGGTAGAGCGAGTTTCCTATAGGGTATGCAAGAGTGGGCATGATTCAGGTTAGCGGCTCGTTGAAAAACTTTTCACTGACATCGAAAGTTAGAAAATGTATTGTTTTTGCGAAATTGAGCCAGACAATTTGAGAAAGAGATCATGCAGCTCTGAGTCACTCTATACGGTCTTTCTTGCCATTCCATACAGATATACCCTGTCGGTGATAATTTTTAAATATACCTTATGGGTTATATTGCGATTGTGTACCTTTAAAGGTATATTTCTGGCAATGCTAAATTACAGAGCGCAACATGAGCAATGATTCATACATGGAGAAGCAGGCGATCCGGACGCCGATGCAACTTGCGATGGTGCTCGGCGGATACAGAAAAAAGTTGAAGTTGACCCAGAAACAGGCAGGTGACAAGGTCGGTTTGTTTCCCAAAACCATATCGGCGTTGGAAAATAGTCCGGAAAGTTCCAGCATAGCTAGTCTGTTCAAGCTGCTTTCAGCACTTAGTCTTGAACTGGTTCTGAAGCCCAAGAGTACAGGGCGCAGTGGCGGGGAGTGGTGATGGGCAGAAAACTGAAATCCCGTACGCTCAAGGTTCTCATGAATGGGGATCTTGTGGGAGAATGGAATTTAACCACGATCGGTTCGCATGAATTCGTCTATACTGCTTCATGGCTCTCCTCCCCTTTGTCGCGTCCTGTTTCCCTGTCGATGCCATTACGGGAACAAAAGTACAGTGGCGATGTCGTCCATTCATTTTTCGACAATCTGCTGCCGGATAATGATGTGATTCGAAGAAGAATCCGGGATCGTTTTTCTACCGGTTCAATTGAGGCTTTTCACCTTCTTGCAGAAATAGGTCGAGACTGTGTGGGTGCAATTCAATTACTGCCCGACGGGGTCGATATGGTTGATGTCAGGACGATCACTGCTGAAACGCTCAGTGATGATGACATCGAACGGCTGATAGCCCGAGAAGTAACGTCAGATTCCTTCGGCAAAACAATGGATGGACTCGAAGAGTTTCGCATCTCACTTGCAGGAGCCCAGGAGAAGACAGCGTTGCTCTGGCATGATGGGCAATGGAAACGCCCACGCGGAGCTACGCCTACGACACATATTTTCAAGCTGCCGCTCGGTCAAATGGGTCATTTCAATATTGATATGACTACATCTGTTGAAAATGAATGGCTGTGCAGCAAGCTTTTGCAGGCCTATGGCATGCCGATTGCCTCATGCCAGATAGCTCAGTTTGGCGATAGTAAAACATTGGTTGTCGAGCGTTTTGACAGAACGTTCTCGACGGATGGTTCGTGGATTGTCCGATTGCCACAGGAGGATATGTGCCAGGCCACCGGTACCCCGCCAGGGCGGAAATACGAGACTGATGGAGGACCGGGAATCCGCTCGATCATGAATCTGCTTTTTGGTTCATCAAGGGCTGATCAGGATCGTCTGGAATTCTTTCGAGCGCAGGTAGCCTTTTTACTCCTTTGCGCCATAGATGGTCATGCAAAAAACTTCAGCATTTTCATTGATCGTGGCGGCTCTTACCACCTGACACCGCTCTATGATGTTCTCTCGGCTTATCCGGTCATGGGCAACGAGGCAAAAATGCTCTCGCCTTACAAGGCAAGAATGGCTATGGGTTTGTGGGGCAAAAACAAGCATTACCTCTGGAAAAATATGCAGAAACAGCATCTTCTGATAACGGGCATCGCTTGCGGTCTGAGTGAGTTGGTATGTGTTGAAATTATCGATGATATGATCGGAAAGACGCCTGACGTTATCGACTTGGTCAGCGGCCAATTGCCTGCCGGGTTTCCGGCACAGGTTGCCGAGGCAATTTTTGAAGGGCTAAGACTCAGGGCAAAGGCGCTTGTGTGAAACTGAGGGATGCCACTCGGGTCTGTTTCGGGCTGATGTGTTTTGATTGCCTGAGATTGTTTGTTATACTT
>CAIPKT010000040.1 GCA_903865705.1 uncultured Chlorobiaceae bacterium | reverse complement strand
TGTTTTTCCAGAGTCACTTTAATCCCTACCGTGAGGAGGGCCAAAAAGACAAGGATTGAGGCAACGGCGAATGATGCCGCAAAATTGTATTCGCTGTAAAGAATTTCCACATGCAGCGGAACGGTGTTCGTCTGGCCCCGAATATGGCCCGAGACCACCGAGACGGCGCCAAACTCGCCAATGGAGCGTGCGCTACAGAGAATCATGCCGTACAGGAGACCCCAGCGAATGTTGGGCAGGGTAATTTTTCCAAAAATCTGCCAACCCTTGGCACCCAGTGTCAGGGCGGCCTCCTCTTCATCTCGTCCCTGCGCCTCCATCAACGGAATCAGTTCGCGTGCAACAAAGGGAAACGTGACAAAGAGGGTGGCAATGACGATGCCCGGTGTTGAAAAAATAATTTTAATACCCTGTTCTCCGAGCCATGACCCGAAAGGTGTGCGACTGCCGACAAGCAGAACAAAAATAAGACCCGCAATAACCGGGGAGACTGCAAACGGCAAATCCAGAAGGGTTTTGAGTGTTGCTTTTCCCCTGAAATTGAATTTTGTTATGGCCCATGCGGCAGTAACGCCAAAGAATGCGTTCAGCGGTACAACAATGGCAACAGTTGTCAATGTCAGTTTTACTGCTTCGAGCGCGTAGGGCTCACGAATGGATTCAAGATAGTACTCCCATCCTTTTGAGAATGCCTGGGCAAAAACCAGGGCAAGCGGAAGAAAGATAAAGCCAACGAAAAATAAAAGTGTCAGACCGATCAGCACAATTTGCACTGGCAGAGGATCCGAGAGCCTTTTATGAACAATCGGGGGGCTTTCAAGTGTTTTGGTTTTCGGCATGATTGTCTTAACGGTATTCTTTCTGTTGCCATTCCTGTACTGCGTTCAGCAGCAAGAGCATGGAAAAGGAGATAAGGAGAAGCACCAGCGCTACAGCCGAAGCTCCCGCATAATCAAACTGGTCAAGTTTTGACATGATCATCAGTGGAGCGATCTCGGTTTTCATCGGCAGGTTGCCGGCAATAAAGATTACCGATCCATACTCTCCGATACCACGCGCAAAGGCAAGCGTCGATCCGGTAAGCAGGGCAGGAAAGAGATGGGGGAGCAGGATTTTCCGGAAAGTCTGCCAGCGGGTTGCTCCAAGGCACTGTGCCGCCTCCTCAATCTCCTGCTCAACCTCTTCCAGAACCGGCTGAATGGTGCGTACAACAAATGGAAAGCCGATGAAGATAAGCGCCACAACAATTCCTGTCGGGGAGTTTATGATTTCAATATTATATTTTACAAGGGTTTGCCCAAGCCATCCATTAGGCGAGTAGAGAGTCGCAAAGCAGATGCCGGCCACGGCTGTAGGGAGTGCAAAGGGGAGATCAACAAGGGCGTCAAGAAACTGTTTCCCGGGGAAACGATAACGTACCAGTACCCATGCGGTCAGGAGTCCGACGACAGCATCAAACACGGCAGCAAAGAGTGCGGTCGAAAAACTCAGTCTGTAGGATGCAAGAACACGGGGAGCTGTTACGGCATGGAGAAAGGGTTCCCAGCCCATGGGAATGGTATTGAAAAATATCATACTCAGCGGGACAATCACGATTGCCGAAAGATAGAATACCGTGTATCCCATCGAAAGGCCGAACCCTGGCAGAATGTTGCGTCTCTTTCTCTGAAAAAAATCCATTAAATCTCTTTTGTTAATTTGAACTGCCGGGGAAAACAAGAGTAGGGTAAAGCTCTCGTTTTCCACGGAAAAGTTAGTCTTTAATTACAGGAAAAAAACGGTTCATCAGGGAAGATAGATCTGATCGAAAACGCCACCGTCGTTAAAATGCGTTTTCTGCGCAGTCCGCCAGTTGCCGAACACTTCGTTCAGGGTAAAAAGCTTGATTGCTGGAAAGTTTGCTGCGTATTTCTTGAGCGCTGCAGGGTTGCGAGGGCGGTAAGAGTTCTGGGCAATGATATCCTGAGCCTGTGGTGTGTAGAGGAAATTCAGGTAAGCCTCAGCAACTTTACGGGTGCCA
>CAIPKT010000039.1 GCA_903865705.1 uncultured Chlorobiaceae bacterium | reverse complement strand
GTTTAAAATAAAAGCCGCGCTTGAGTCTCTGAACTATTAAGTTGCAGAGGACGGCTTTTGTTTTTATCCTCCCTCTATATTCGAAATACCTGCATTAAATTTCTATTTTTTCTCAATGATCATTATCACCGGCGGCGCAGGATTTATAGGCAGTGCCATGCTTTGGGAACTCAACAGCAAAGGCGAAGAGGATATCATTGTCGTTGATGATCTCGGATCAACTACAACAGAAAAATGGCGCAACCTTTCCGGGCTTCATTTTGCTGATGTTATATCAATTGAGCTTTTTGCGGAGCTGCTTGAGAGAAATGCGTTTGATGGGATATCAGCCATCATACACATGGGGGCAAACAGTTCGACAACGGAAACCGATGCCGACCACCTTCTCGCCAACAATTTCGGGTACACAAAAAAAATCGCCTCATTCTGCATGAAGCATGGCGTCCGGCTTATCTACGCATCAAGCGCGGCAACCTATGGTGACGGATCGAACGGGTACAGTGATGCCATTGAAGGCCTTGCCGCACTCCGTCCTTTGAATATGTACGGATATTCCAAGCATCTTTTCGATCGCTGGGCAGTGAAGCACCAGGTGCTCAAGCATGCGGCAGGCCTGAAATTCTTCAACGTCTACGGCCCTAATGAGTATCACAAGGGAGACATGAGCAGCGTTGTCTACAAGGCATTCCATCAAATCGGCGAAAAAGGATCGTTGAATCTCTTTCAGTCGCACAGAAGAGACTACCGTGACGGCGAACAGTTGAGGGATTTTGTTTATGTCAGGGACTGCACCAGAATTATGGCATGGCTGCTTGAAAACCCTTCAGCGGCCGGCCTGTTCAATGTTGGAAGCGGAACACCGAGAAGCTTTAACGATCTGGCATCAGCCACCTTCTCGGCGCTCAACCGTCAACCAGTCATCAACTATACGCCAATGCCGGAAACTCTGCGAGATAAATACCAGTACTACACCAGTGCCGATATTACAAAACTTCGGCAAGCAGGATTCAGCGAACCACTCACTTCGATTGAGGAAGGCATCAAAGAATATGTGCAGCACTATCTCTCCGCTGACAATCCATATCTTGATTGCAAGAGAATCCCATTCTAAATGCTTAACAAAAAGCGATTTGAACCAAAGAAAAAAATATTGAAAATCCAGGTTATTGAACCCGTCATAGAAAATAAACTTACATGCAGTTTGCCAGAAAAAAGTTAAATTAAATAACGATTTATATTAGTTTTATGCTGGCAGCAACAATTGCCTGTTAAACAAAATAAGTATAATGTTTTCAGAACCTATACATGAGCAACAAACATGGCACATCGAATTACTGATTCATGCACGTATTGCGGAGCATGTGAACCTGAGTGTCCGGTAAGTGCCATTACAGCCGGAGAAGATATCTATATCATTGATGAAACCGCCTGTATTGACTGCCTTGGCTGGCATAACGAAGCTGCATGCGTAGAGGTCTGCCCGATTGACTGCTGCATTATCCATGTCTGAGAATTGAAGACTGAGGGGCATAGAGCTCAAAATATTAACCTTAAGTGGTTTCCCATTTTTTTTGAGCTAAAAAAAAATCTTATATTGATTAAAAATTATCCCGAATCGTTCTTTCCTTTTTTTTTATAACCACTTAAGCGAGGAAGCCACTATGTCACTTTACATTACTGAAGAATGCACTTACTGCGGAGCTTGTGAACCAGAATGTCCAGTCAATGCAATTACTGCTGGCGATGATGTTTATTTCATCGACACAAATACCTGCACCGAATGCGTAGGATACTCTGACGCTCCGGGTTGCGTTGCTGTCTGCCCTGCCGAGTGCATCGTTCAGGCATAAACAAAAAAAAGTCATCAATAAAAAAGCGGAAGGCCAAAAACCTTCCGCTTTTTTATTTGTTTCTCACCCCTCTTCATCACACCTCGTAATCCGCAATCCTGCGTTCGAGGGTTGCCATTCCGATAAAGGGTTTCAATGCTTCGTGTTCCGGATTTTCCTGATAGGCCTGAAGAGCTTTACGGTCTATAAATTCGCTATATAAAACAACATCGCAGGAACTGTCGGTTCGACTGAAATCAAATCCCACCTCAAGCGCCTCCATCCCGGGAATCCTGCCCCGCAGAGCTGTAAGCTTTTCCTTTATAAGCGTCGCATTGGTTTGGCTGTCATTTCCATGTGCAACATCCTTAAGCCGCCACATGACGATATGCTTGATCATTATATTATATGGTTTTGCTTTGGTTATTTATTAAGCGCTTACATCTTGACAGACTCTAATATTCATAATCACCGGCGTATATAAGCTTGCCACTCTCTTTTTGTTTTTCCTGACTGGTTTTGACAAAACCACTTCGCTATTTTTCTGTCTGTGGCCGTTTTTCAGCTTTGCAAGCTGCTGGGTTTTCGATTTCTTATTATTTTGCCGTCCGGCAATGACATCGCTCTTCGACATTCTGCTGGTTCTCAACTTGGCAATCGCTTCTCTCTTCGACGTCCTGCTGGTTCTCAACTCAGCCATCGCTTCTCTCTTCGACGTCCTGCTGTTTCTCAACTTGGCAATCGACTCTCTCTTCGACGTCCTGCTGGTTCTCAACTCAGCAACGGCATGATGTTTCGCGCTGCCCCTGCTCCTCAGTCCGGCGATTGATTCTCTTTTCAATATCCGGCTGTTTCTCGACTTTGCAATCACCTCTTTCTTTGAAGTCCTACCGGTTCTCAGCTCAGCAACAGCATGCTGTTTACGCACACGTTTACTCAATTTATGCTCGGACTTCGACAAACTCTGCTCTCTTCTGTCAACCCGGTTCAAAGATGCGATAAGCGGAGCCCTCGTCACACCGGAATCACCCCGAAAAAGTTGAGCGAACGATTCCTGGCTTGGGTTGTTTGTTGAAAATGCCTTGTCAAAAATGTCGACCGCAACATTCCATCGGTCTGTTTTTGCATTCAGCATCACCAGAAGAATATCCTTGTTATCCTTGACCGCTCGTGCAATCAGGCACCTGCCAGCCTTGGAGGTAAAACCGGTTTTGATACCAACAGCATAAGGGTATTTATTAAGAAGCTTGTTGTGGGTTTTCAGGCAATAAACCTTCTGGCTGGTCTGCTCCGTAAAAACTGCTTGATCAAGTCGGGCTATCTGGTTGAAAACAGGATTTCTGATCGCATATTCCGTCAGATACAAAAGATCCTCTGCTGTGGAGATATTGCCGGCATAAATACCGTTATCAAAACCCGCCGGGTTGGTAAACCTGGAGTTTTTCATACCAATCCGTCGGGCCTTGTAGTTCATGGCCGCAACAAACGAATCAACATTGCCCGAAAGATAGATGGCTATGGCGAATGCGGCATCGTTGCTTGAATTGATCATAGCCGCCTTTACCAGATCGACAAGCCTGATTTTATCCCCCACATGGAACCCGGCTTTTGATGGTTCGACCAAGGTCGACTCTTTTGTAATCAACACATTATCTTCAAGACGACCACTTTCAATCGCCATGATACAGGTCAGTATCTTGGTCAGGCTTGCCGGAGAGACCGTTCTCTCGATATCTTTTTCCATCAGAACGTTGGAACGTCCTGTCTCTTTGACGATATAGGATCCTATTGGTATCTGCAATGAATTATCTCTTGTCTCTGCTTGAAGAGATAAAGGAAAAAGCATGACTGCTGTTAAAAAAAGAATCATAAACACCCGGAATGGCAGCAATTCACGGGGAAAAAATTTCAGGCGACTATTAGAGGCCTGCTTCAAAGGGAGGGGAATCCCGAATATGAAAAAATTGTCTGTCATAGGGGGATTATCTGCAGTTCCGAAAATTATCACGCACGCCTAAGGTATAAATTGCCGCTGAAAATACTATTAATTAAAACAAAAAAAATCAAAGGCAAAGAAATAGCATAATTTACCAACTCTTACTCGGCAAGACTTCCCGACTCGGATATTTTTGGTTTTGGCGTTTGAAGATGTGAAACATCCATATTTTTGATCTGCATGACCAGTTGAACCGTATTGGTTACCAACTCTCTGACAGAACGTTTCACATAACGGCTTTTGAAAAACGAGTTGTAATTGTTTTCCGTATCCTCAGCCATCCAGCCTCTGCTCCAGCCGAGAAAGTTAAACGGCGGCAGCGTAAAACCAAGGTCCGTAAAAAAAGAATTGAGATTTCCGGCGACCCCCTGAACATTGTCCTGTCCACCGGTGATAATGAACGAAGCTACCTTGTTTTTGATCAGCACCTTGTCATGAATCGTTATCTGATTCTGAACGGTATTGAGCCGTTCAGCCATTTTATAATAGAGCGATGACGCATTGCCCCACCTGATTGGCGTAGCAAGGATAACCACATCCGCCCACAACACCATGGCCCGATAAATTTCATTCATCCCGTCATCCCCGTCCATTTCCGATATGGAACAGGGCCAGGTACATGCCTTTTCATGACGACTGTAGTACCCCTCACAATGCCGGAAATTCAGATCTCTGATCCTGATCATTTTCGTTGCCGCACCAAACCCGGATTCCGCAAAATCAAGAGCCTGCTGCAATGCGGTTTCAGAGGTTGATGGCCGGGGCAAATCCCGATTCATATTG
>CAIPKT010000038.1 GCA_903865705.1 uncultured Chlorobiaceae bacterium | reverse complement strand
TTGGGTGGTACACTTTCGTCCGGAATACCTGGTACACTTTACTCCGGTACAGGTGGTACACTTTGCTCCGGAATCGCTGGTACACTTTGCTCCGGTAGAGGTGGTACACTATACTCCGGTGTGCTCAGTGATTGACCGATTGCATTCCATGGGCTGCAAAACGAGCCTCCTGCAAGAACTCCGGGAGAATATCGTTGAAGAGCGCAGCAACCCATCATCCGTACGGTGGCGAGAGATGGAGGCATTATTGGGTTATGACCCCGACGAAGCGCCTGAAGAGCTTATGGCTGCGCTGCTTGCCCAAGGCAAACTATCAGGATACGACGCAGTGGCTGAGGTGCTGGCTCAAAGCACAACAGATTCACCAGAAATTCTTGATGCACTTTTCAGGAACGTTCGGGGCCATACCGAACGAATGTTTGTGCCCGATACCAAAGCATTGAAAACAGAGACTGGCTGCATAGATTTTTCCTTGTTGCCATGGGAAAGAGCGGCTGTCGCTGCCCGCGCAGCAAGAAAGTATTGGGCGCTGCCCCATGGTCCCGCGAGCAACAAACAGTTGATAGACCTTTTTTCACTCTCAAGCGATTTTTTCACCAACAATCATAGAGCAAAAAGCCCCATGACGGTTGGTTTTCGTAATGGTGCTCCGGATCATCTTGATGTCTGCCTCAACACCTCATATCCCACCAATCACCGATTTGCTCTTTTACGTCTGGTTGGTGATCGGCTCTATTCACCAGATACAGACAAGTTTCTGCCGGTTACCACTGTTAAAACTGCCCGGCAGAAGTTTCAGCGAGCTTTCGCCCAGGAGTTTCTCTGTCCGTCCGATGCCTTGAAGGATTTCATTGGTGAAGACTTTGGAGAAGAAAAGCTGGATGCAGCGGCACACTACTTCAACGTTTCAACAAGAGTGATAGAGACGACCTTGGTGAACAAAGGCTTTATCGATCGAGGTAGTCTGTTCGATTGAGGACAGTTTTGCCTGCGCCGCCCAAAAAACATGAAGCGCGGGAGCACTACTACCTGCGGTTGTCAAGCGCTGGATCAAGCCGGAATCCCAAAATGAGCCCGGTCAGATATGCCGTTTCCACACCCTGAAGGACTTGCTCAATACCAGATTCATTGATCTCCCTGATGTCGCTGTCAAATTTGGATTCAAAATATAACAACAAGCATACAAAATGAGCCATAGAGCTTGCCTGAGGCCCCCTTTGTCCACTTGAGTCTGGAACGACTATAGAACAGGTGGTGACGGTATCCAGACCGTTCTGCATAACTCCGAACTGCATCCTGACAACAAACATCGGAGCGTAAAATATATGAATTATTTTGTATCAAGGGAGATTGTTGATATTATTACAGTGTTTTATATTAATTATTACGCATCGCTGCGTATACACTCTCTGCGCAATGAATGTTACTGGAACACAACCTATGGATACGCCAAACGACCAGTATGACAGCCCGTGGAAAAGGGCCGTTGAGAACTACCTTCAAGAGTTTATGGAATTCTACTTCCCACTGGTTCATGCTGAAATAGATTGGGCAAAGGAGCATGTTTTTCTGGATCAGGAGCTGCGGGCCATAGTTCAGGATGCCAAGTTGGGGAAGCGTTTTGTTGACAAGTTGGTC
>CAIPKT010000037.1 GCA_903865705.1 uncultured Chlorobiaceae bacterium | reverse complement strand
TACATCAAGAGGATCTATCTCAAGACCGATCGACCATCCAGCCATCCACGCATCAAGCTTTCGCTGCTGCAGGCTCTCAAAAAAAACATTGGATTCCTGAACCTCGAGCTTACAGTCAATACCGATTGAACGAAGATTCTGCTGAATAATGATACTTGCATAGTTTCTTCTCGCATTGCCCGCATTGGTATAAAGCACAAAACTGAACTTTCGGCCCTGTTTCTGCAAAATACCGTCCGGCCCCGGCAACCACCCCTCCGCCCTGAGCAGGGCAGTGGCACGTGCAGGGTCAAAGGCATGAGGCACAATCCGGTCGTTACAGGCCCATTTCAGGGATGGTGAAATATCGGTGTTGCAAATCACACCATACTCCTTGAGGTAACCATCAATGATCGCTTCGCGATCAATAGCCTCGGTCAGGGCAAGACGAACTCGAGCAGAACCGAAGAGGGGGTGAGGCCTTACTTTACCGCTCTTGTGATACTCATTCTGGTCGATATTTGACCACCCCACATAGTCATAGACCCTGAGACCGACCGTTTTGATCTCAATCTGCCGATTCGCTTTCAAAAGAGGGGTAAAATCTTCAGGCTTGATATTTTCAACCACATCCACCGCGCCAGTCTGAAGCTGCGTCAGGCGTACCGTATAATCGGGCACCACCCTGAAGGTAATCAGCGGAATGGTACCGGGTTTGGGAAGGTTCGAACTCCGGCTTGAAGCCAGAACAATCTCCTGCTGCTGCTGCCAGCTCTTCAGTTTGTAGGGGCCTGCGCCAAGCGGCTGAAGATTCAGCGGAGATTGACGAAACTCATCAGGCTTGACCTTTTTCCACTGATGTGCCGGAAGAGGTGTCAGTGACGTATGATAGAGTGCAAGATGCTCAGGCACTGGCTTGTAAAATTTGAAAACAAGGGTGGTATCGTCAGGCGTCAGAATGGCCCGGTCAAAATCAACCTTGCCCTTGTCAGCACCAATCAATTCCGCAAGATACTGCTGACGGGCGCTGGCAATCACCGGATTGCCATACAACTGATATGAAAACTTGAAATCTCCCGATACAACCCGCTTCCCGTCATTCCAGAAAGCATCATTTCTGAGAATATAGGTGATGGATTGCTGATCTGCCGACATCTTCCAGCTCTTTGCAAGAGCACCCTTCGGATCTTTTTTTCCATGACCCGGCGTCACTTCACGCAATTTTTTTTCAAGAGCCATATAATTCAGAAGCCCTGTCGTCGTATCAAACTCACTCTGCAAAAGGGAGGGATAGATAAGGCCGATAATATTTCCGGAGGTAACCGTACTGCCAAGCACAGGATTAAGATAATCAGCGTCACCGAGCATGGCAATCACAAGCGTTGAATCCATGGCCCCCCCCCTCTTCACAACCACTCCCTGACTTCCGTTGCGCTGGTTGCAGGAAGAGAGTGTAAACAGCACAACCATCAGGCATGCAGCAAGCCGGAACATTGCGGAAACCCTTTTTGTCCAGATATCAATCATCACTTTCCCCCTCACTCTTGTCACTGTTGATCACGTCGTTTATCCTGCTGGTAAGCGCCTCGGCGGCGAC
>CAIPKT010000036.1 GCA_903865705.1 uncultured Chlorobiaceae bacterium | reverse complement strand
ACAAACAGATCGATTTTACCGGTCATATTTCTCTTGAGCTCAAAAAACATTTGCCGCTCAGCAGCGGTATGGGTAGCAGCGCCGCAAGCGCTGCAGCCGCACTGATCGCCGCAAACGAACTGATGGGCAACCCCTGTTCGAAAATGGAACTGGTACACTTTGCTATTGAAGGCGAGCGGGTCGCCTGCGGCTCTGCCCATGCCGACAACGCCGCGCCGGCAATTCTTGGCAACTTCGTGCTGATTCGAAGCTACACTCCTCTTGATCTCATTACGATTCCCTCACCCGAACACCTCTACTGCTCCCTGGTTCACCCGCATACGGAACTGCGTACGGCCTACGCCCGTTCGGTGCTGCCCAAGGAGATTTCGCTCAAAACCGCAACTGAGCAATGGGGCAATGTCGGCGCTCTTGTTGCCGGCCTGCTCACTTCCGACTATGATCTTATCGGACGCTCTCTGGTAGATGTTATCGCCGAGCCGAAACGTGCTCCGCTCATCCCTGGTTTTTTTGAAGTAAAGCAGGCCGCTCTTGACAGCGGCGCCCTTGGATGCAGCATTGCAGGCTCCGGCCCCTCAATTTTTGCCTTTTCATCCTCTGAAAAAACGGCCCTTGCAGTTGGACTGGCCATGAAAGAGGCATTCCTTCACTGCAAAGCCCGCCTTAAGTCAGACCTGTGGGTATCGCCGATCTGCAAAGAAGGCGCCAGAATAGTGTAACAGCCATTAATCAGGAACCGTACGACCAATGATCTACTTCAGCACCAATAAATCATCAATACCTGTTTCCATAAAAAAAGCAACGCTTGAAGGGCTTGCGCCCGATGGCGGGCTCTATATCCCCTCCGAAATTCCCCGCTTCTCGCCGGATGAAATCGCGCTCCTCGAAGGGGCAAGCTTCAATAACATCGCCTTTGCCATCGCAAAGAAATTTGTCGACGGCAGCGTCCCCCCCGACCAGCTCAGCGATATCATCGAAAGCTGCTATACCTTCGACACGCCGATTGTCCAGCTCGACCAAAATACCTTTATCGAAGAGCTTTTCTGCGGACCGACACTCGCCTTCAAGGATTACGGCGCACGCTTTCTGGCCCGGCTGACCGGTTATTTTGCCGCAGAGGAGGAGAAGTTGATTACCATCCTTGTTGCCACATCAGGAGATACGGGAAGTGCCGTCGCTTACGGCTTTCAGGGTATTGCCAACACAAGGGTTGTGCTGCTCTATCCCTCGGGAAAGGTAAGCCGCCTGCAGGAACAGCAACTCACCACCGCCGGAGGTAATGTTTACGCCCTTGAAGTAGAGGGCGATTTCGACGACTGCCAGCGCATGGTAAAACAGGCCTTTGTCGATCCATGCCTGAACAAATCCCTGACGCTCACCTCGGCCAACTCGATCAATATCTCACGGCTGATTCCCCAATCTTTCTATTACGCATGGGCAACCATGCAGCTCAAGGAGCGATTCGGCTTCCACAACCCTCTCTTTTCCGTCCCAAGCGGCAACTACGGAAACCTCACTGCGGGCGTGCTTGCAAAACGGATGGGCTTCCCCATAGGTCACTTTATT
>CAIPKT010000035.1 GCA_903865705.1 uncultured Chlorobiaceae bacterium | reverse complement strand
TTTCATGCCTATACCTATGCCTTGACAACATCATTTGATCCCCATACAAGCTATTTCTCTCCGGATGAGTATCAAAACTTCCAGATCGACATGAGTCGCTCGCTCGAGGGAATCGGCGCAAAACTGCAAACCGAAGGGGAGTATACCGTCGTTAATGAGCTTATTCCTGGCGGACCCGCATTTCAAAGCAATACCCTGAAAAAAGGTGATAAAATCATTGGTGTCGGTCAAGGGAGAACTGCTGCTTTTGTTGATGTATCCGGCTGGAGAATCAATGATGTCGTCAAACTGATCAGGGGAAAGAAAGGTACCCTTGTTCGCCTTAAAATTCTTCCGGCAAGTCAGGGTGGACGCGGCCCGGAAAAAATAGTCGCGTTTATACGCGACAAGGTCAACTTGCTGGAACAGGCAGCAAAGAAAAGCATCATACTCCAGAATGGAAAAAAAATCGGAGTCATTACCATACCTTCATTTTACCTTGATTTTGAAGGTGAGCAGCAAAATACAGGCAATTACAACAGCACCAGCCGCGATGTCGCCCGCATTCTCGAAGAACTCAATACCGATCATGTTGACGGTATAGTGATTGATCTTCGCGATAATGGAGGCGGTTCGCTCGAAGAGTCTGTTAGTGTTACCGGGCTCTTTATTCCAAGCGGGCCGGTCGTTCAGATCAGCAACGCAGCCGGCGGAAAAACGGTACTCAAGGATCAAGACAGCAGGGTGCAATTCAGCGGGCCGCTTGCCGTTCTGGTCAACCGGTACAGTGCGTCAGCTTCAGAAATCTTTGCGGCGGCCATCCAGGATTACGGCCGCGGTATTATCATTGGGGAGAGGACATTTGGAAAGGGTACCGTTCAAAGCCTTATAAAACTGACAAGGCCGGTAACTCTTGAAGGGAACCGGCCTGAACTTGGAGAGATAAAACTTACCATAGCCAAGTTTTATCGGGTCTCCGGAGGCAGCACCCAGCATAAGGGTGTAGAGCCCGATATTACCATGCCGTCCATGATCGATACCGCAAGAATCGGTGAGGATACCTATACCAGCAGCCTGCCATGGAGTACCATCACACCGTCATTTTATAAACCAGTTACTGAGATAAATCCGGAAAAGATCAAGGTGATCCAGCAAAAATTTCAGGCACGGTCAACGATGGATCCTCTCTACCAGACTTATCTGCATGATCTTGATACTCTTGACCAAATTCGCAAAAAGAAGTCCGTATCGCTTCAGGACTCGGTTGTCAAATCTGAAACCGAAAAACTCAAACAAATTGAGAAGCAGTGGATTAAGGAGCCTGATGCCACCAAAGAGCTGAGCAAGGACGCGGTGCTCAACCAGTCGGTGGCGGTTGTTGCTGATTTGGCTGAGATGGATGCCGGTCAAGCCAAAAACTGAGAGATTAAAGTTCTTTTTTTGCCTGCTCAATCTGGTGGGCAACCGAGTCAAATGAACAACTGCCATGCGTTTTTTTTGAATTCACACTGGCGTACGCTTTAAGGCAGTCGTAGATATCCGGATCAATAACTTCACAGAACTC
>CAIPKT010000034.1 GCA_903865705.1 uncultured Chlorobiaceae bacterium | reverse complement strand
GTTTCTTCACTAAGCAAGGAATGAAAGAGTTGTCCGATATCCAGATGTTTGAGAATATCTTGGTAATCCATTGCCAAAAGAAAACGATTGTGAGATATCTGAGGATTCAAGTCACGGGAGTTGAGGCTGGCTGTTGTGTCAATTACTGTACTATTGATAATGTGTTGTGCAAGAATAGATTGACGTTCGTTTGGCTGGTCAGCCTCTAAAATTAAGCACTGCAATGTCTTAATAAAAAGCGACTGTAAATTAGTACCTATGGCGTTTTCTGGGATAGCGGGAGTAACTGAATCTATTTTGACTTCCTTGTCGGTAATCTGCAAATTCTCATCTTCAAGATAAGAATGGATGGACGTAAGTTTATAGAAATACGGAATTAGATCGTTGGCGCTATGTTCATAAACATTGCATTGTTTAAGTTTTAGCGAAAGTTTTTTTGGGTCAAGATATTCGCTGTCTATAAATAGTGCATTCAGGGAACCGCGACTCATTATCAGACTCAAAAGGGGCTCTGACCTGAAGAAATCCAATGAAATCAATGCATCTATATATTGTAAAGCCTTTTCTTTCTTGTCCCCGATACTCGAAATAGCCAATACACTGGGGTCAAGAATGACGCGTAAAGGGAGCATAATTCGAAAGATTAGATAGATTTAATTAATTATTTCTCGAATTGCCATTCCGCTTCTTGATGGCGGCTTTAGTGATTTTTTCGACGGCGGACTCATTTTCATCAAAAAAGCCTTCAGGCCAATCCAGAATGCTGCCACATTCGTCAATCTTGATTTCGCGAAATGTAGAGCTATCATTTTTATTTTCGACAAAATAGACCTTTGCCGCATCATGCCAGGGAGAGCCATCAGAACCTTCGGTAATCCGGAGTCGAATACGGTTAATAATGTGCTCACTGTGCGTTTCAACCAAGCACTGCTTGCCGAGCTGCGTCAGAGAAAGGAAAAAATCAGCCAAACGAGACTGAACTTTTGGATGAAGATGCAATTCCGGCTGCTCAATAATTAACGTTGTATCAGGTTTTGCAAGCAATCCAGCTACAATAATGGGAAGAACCTGACTGACACCTACACCCACCTGAGTCAGGTCATGATTTTTATTCCTGTTGCTCATGCAAACCTGAAGCTCATGGCCAAGTTGATCAGAATCATTGCTTTCAATATTTTGAGCAACATCAAGGTAGACCAGCCAGGCAACAACAGCGTCCTGGAGTGAACACGTAACCGGAACAGGAATATTTGCTGGGTTGGAAAAATATGAGGGTGGTAAATATTGAATGTCATGCATTTTTTGACTTTCAAACACGGCGGCTGTATTTTCCCCTTTTAAGCCGACATCTTCAAGAAACGATCTTGAAGAGATAGGATATGACGACTCAGGATCAATTCTTAATGGACCTATATACCGAACAGAATTGGTGAAGAATATCTTCAGATACTCGTTATCTTCGTTGCTCTTAATCTGCAAGAGTTCTACCCCAACTTCTCCATTCCGCCTTACGTCCTGAATCATCTCGTCAAGAAGTGCCTGAAAATTTTGGCTCTCAGAGAGCTTTTTCATAACCGCCTCCCAGAAACAAAATGGAGAGGTGTAATCTCCG
>CAIPKT010000033.1 GCA_903865705.1 uncultured Chlorobiaceae bacterium | reverse complement strand
TCTGATAACCTCCGGCAACAGTGAGCGTTTATAGGTGACGGTGCCAGGAATGGAGAGCTTGAATCCCATCCGGATACACCTGTCAGCAATAACGGTGTCTCCCGAAAAGCAGTGCATCACTCCGCGCAGGGCTGAATGGTTTTCTTCTGTCAGGATGTGCAGCATATCCTCCCATGCATCGCGGCAATGGATAACGACCGGCATGTCGATTTTGCGGGCAAGCCTCAGCATCTCACGGAATGCTTCCTGCTGGGCAGAGCGGTTATAGTCGGGATAGTGATAGTCAAGTCCAATTTCACCGATGGCGACAACTTTTGGCAAGCAGGCCAAAGAAAGCAGTTCATCAAAAACGCTTGCTTCGACAGGAAGCGTTGCTTCATGAGGGTGAAGGCCGACGTTGGCGTAGATAAACTCGACTTCATGAGCCAGTGCTATGGACCTTTTGCTTGTCGCAACGTCCACACCCGGATCGATGAGCAGCCCGACACCCTCTTCGGTCAGGCGATTGATCACCTCGGCCCGATCCTGATCAAATTCAGGAAAGGAGAGGTGGCAGTGGATATCAACGAACATCGCTTTTCACTTCAGGGTTTCCGTCGGGAAAGAGCTTGTTATGAAAAATGATCAACATACAGGCACCGATGGTGATGGCCGAATCCGCAATATTGAATATAGGCCACAATGAGAGGTCGATGCCAAAAATATGGCCGTGGTAAAGATCGAAATAGATGAAGTCAACAACATGTCCGAGCCTCATCCGGTCAATCATGTTGCCGATACCTCCGCCAGTGATGAGAGCAAAGGGAATGAGAAAAAGTGGCGACCGGTTTTTTGACAAAATGACATAGAAGAGCACGATTGCCGTAATCAGCCCGGTCAGGAAAAGAAGCACTGCCGGCGGTGCAAATTCAAGACCAAAAGCCACACCCTTGTTTTCCGCATAGGTGAACGAAAAGAGATCCGCAATGATGGTGATGTTTTGAACTCCATCGCGGAGGAAAATGATGGCAATCCATTTTGTCAACTGATCGGCGGTGATGACGAAGAGTATCAGTGCGAAAAATAATATCATGAGTCGAAGCCGGGAGGGTTATTGTTGTTGAATCTCTTGCAGAAGCAGCTCTCTTACAGCAGTTACCGGCATCTGCATGCCAGTCCAAAGGGCAAATGAATGCTCAGCCTGGCCGATCAGCATTTCGATGCCCGATACGGTTGTGGCTCCCGCGTGCTTTGCTGCCTGCAGAAGTGGCGTTTCAAGGGGATTGTAGACCATATCGTAAACTATCTGGCCAGAGTGGAGCAATTCCCGGTCGAGGGGAATGATACTCCTCTGTGCGTCGTTGTTCCCTCCACGGGTGCCAATAGGTGTGGCATTGACTACAACGCGACACTCCCTGATTTTTTCCGGCGTCTCTGAACGGACAATGGTGACCGGAGCACGTTTGCCATCACCGCTACTTTCAAACAGCGATTTCGCTTTCTCAGGATCGCGAACAAAGAGCAGAATCTCTTTTGGGGAAAAAAAACGGTTGAATGCCTCTATAGCCGCCAGTGCCGCTCCGCCTGCACCGAAAATTGAGACAGTCTTGCCTTTTATGCTCTCGCGGTAGGGCAGAAGAGGTGAGGCAAATCCGGCAATATCGGTGTTGTGGCCTGTGAGCTTCCCCTTGTCATTGACGATGGTATTGACCGCCTGAATGGAGGATGCCTCTCCGGAGAGTTCGTCAAGAAAGGGTACAACGGTTTTTTTGTAGGGAATAGTGACATTGAACCCTGCAATCCCGAGTGCTTTTGCCCCGCGGATGGCGTCACCGATCATGCAGGGATCTGCTATATTGAAAATGGTATAATGGTATGGAAGCCCAAGCAGCCGACATGCCGTATTGTGGATAAGCGGAGAGTACGAATAATCAACGGCGCGA
>CAIPKT010000032.1 GCA_903865705.1 uncultured Chlorobiaceae bacterium | reverse complement strand
GAAACAGCAAAGCAACAGACAAGCGTCTATCCTCCTATAGCGGAGCCAAAAGTAGAGTATATTCCGGGACGATCCATCAAAGTCTTTTTCAAGAAAGCTTGGCTTGCCGATGAGTCGGATGTTGACAGTTATCTTGCATCAATGCGGGAAGCATTGCTGTCAGAGATTCGCAGCGGGAAAAGAATTCAAATTTAGGTATTGCCAATGAGCGAGACAGTTCAACAACTCAGTAAGCTGATCAGCCAGGGAGAAACCCTGACAGTGGAATTCAAGTTCAAATGCTTCCGCCGATCTCGATTTTCTCAAGATGGTGGTGGAGCAGGAGGATAAGCTTGGAACCATGCCGATCGATTCATTGATCATCCTGTCTCGCCTTCGAGAAGAACGTCGTTTGACAACCACGGATCTTGCGCCATCCGTGCAAAAGCCGGAAGCCAATGTGCGGGCCACACTGGAAAAACTGGTCGAAACCGGTTTTCTGGAGCCACATGGAACCGGTCGTGGTAGAACATACATCTTGAGTGCACGGATGTACCAGAAAGCAGGACTGCACGCAGAATATATCCGTCAGGCAGGGTTCGATTCCATCCAGCAGGAGCAGATGGTGCTCAAGTTTATTAAAACTCATGGCACTATAAAACGTGCCGATGTTATCGAACTGTGTCGATTGACAAAAGACCAGTCCGCAAAACTGCTGACTCAACTGGCTCACGAAAACAAGATTTACAAACATGGTGATCGAAGGGGGACTTACTATAACTTCAACCCATAAGTTATGAGCCAGCTCATAAAGAAATGAGCCGGCTCATAAAGCGCTCATTCATGCGCATACCGAAACATCCGGAACCGTATTCTTTCGTTGGTGTTAATCAGTTGTCATCTGTGTTTTAAAAGGTTTGTAAATGGAAACAGCAAAACTCAAAAAATTCGCACAGTTTGCACGTCGCAGTCTGATTGAGCAGGTCTCTGCCAAATTCAATTTGGTGCTGGCCGAGAACAGTGCCGCCCGGCGTGAACAACCGAAGGCGATAGTCGAGCTTGAAAAGCAGCTTCAGGAGCATGAGCGGGCACAGGTTGTTGAACGGATAGCCTACACCTGGTTCAACCGCTTTTGCGCGTTGCGCTTCATGGATGTAAACCGCTATACGCGGATTGGTGTTGTTTCACCTGCCGAAGGGCAGTTTCAGCCTGAAATTCTGGCTGAGGCGAAGATGGGCCATATCGATGAAGAGATGGTGCCCGAAAAGATCCGCCAGCAGATTTTTGCCCTGCTCAACGGAACCTTACCAAGTCGCGATCCGCAGTCAGAGGCCTATCGCCTGCTTGTGGTTGCAGCCTGTAACGATTTCCACCGGGTTATGCCTTACCTCTTCGAGCGCATTGCCGATTTTACCGAGCTGTTGATGCCCGATGACCTTCTCTCCGGCAACTCAATTCTTGCTTACACTCGTGAAATAATGACCCCGGATGTTTGCGGGGATGTAGAAGTGATTGGCTGGCTCTACCAGTTCTACATCTCTGAGAAGAAGGACAAGGTGTTTGATGATTTAAAGAAGAACAAAAAGATCACGCCCGAGAATATCCCTGCCGCAACCCAGCTCTTCACCCCCCACTGGATTGTGCGTTATCTGGTAGAAAATTCGCTTGGCCGTCTCTGGATGCTCAACCGCCCAAACTCGAAGCTGATTGAGCAGATGGAGTACTACATCAAGCCTGAACAGCCTGAATCCGATTTTCTGCGCATACACAAGCCGGAAGAGATCAAGATCTGTGATCCTGCCTGCGGTTCGGGCCACATGCTTACCTACGCTTTTGACATACTCTATTCCATCTATGAGGAAGAGGGGTATGAGCCCTCGGAAATCCCGGAAAAGATCCTGACGCAGAACCTCTATGGTATCGAGATTGACGAACGCGCTGGAGAGCTGGCCGCATTTGCCTTGACCATGAAGGCACGTGCCCGGCAGCGCAGATTCTTTCGCAAGCCGATACAGCCAAATATCTGTGTTCTTCAGAATGTTCAGTTCGATGACGTTGAGCTGAAAAACTATATGGACTTCATCGGGCGAGACCTGTTCACCACTCCGCTGCAGGCCACACTTAAACAGTTTGAAGAGGCCGATAATTTTGGTTCACTGATTCGTCCAGAAGTGACTGATGCGGAGGCTATGCTGAATGTGCTGGCGTCGAAAAACGTCTCCGGAGAACTGTTCCTGAGTCCGACCCACCAGAAAGTTTTGCAAGCCTTGCAGCAGGCTGATTACCTCAGTCCGAAATATCATGTGGTGATTGCCAATCCACCGTATATGGGTGGGAAGGGGATGAATGGCAAATTGGCAGTGTGGCTAAAAGAGAATTATTCAGACGTTAAGTCGGATTTGTTCTCTGCGTTTATAGTTCGCAATACGGAGCTTACCTTACCAAAAGGTCAACTTGGATTTATGACACCATTTGTTTGGATGTTTATTTCGTCTTACGAAAAATTGAGAGATTTTCTTATTGATAAAAAAACGATCACCTCTCTTATCCAGCTTGAGTATTCAGGTTTTGAAGGAGCCACTGTGCCGATTTGTACCTTTACAATCGAAAATCATCATAACAAATATTACAAAGGCGGTTATGTACGATTGTCAGATTTTAAAGGAGCTTATCTTCAAGGACCGAAAGCCTTGGAAATAATCCAAGCTGCAAATATAACGGGGAAGTAATGAGCGATATTTTGAATAAGCTTCACGACCAGCCACTTCCCGCTGAATATCGGACATGGCTGGCAGACATCAAGCAACGGATAGCCTCCGTACAGATGAAAGTCGCCTTGGTAGCCAACAGCGAGTTGACATCACTCTACTATGACCTGGGTGCTCAGATTGTTGAAAGGGAGCAGAATGCCCGATGGGGAAGCGGCTTCATCAACGCATTCAGCCGAGACCTTAAAAATGCGTTTCCGGGAATAGCAGGCTTCTCCTCCAAGAATCTGCGATATTGCCGGGCATTTTTCCGATTTTACTGCGAGGATTCAATTTGGCAACAGGCCGTTGCCAAATTGGAAAGCGAACCTTGGGCAGGGGCAAATCCTGAGCTTGTTGCTCTTGTATCCCAAATCCCATGGGGGCATAACATCTTCATTTTTACCAAAGCTGAGGATATTCCTGCAGCCCGTTTCTACTTGGCAAAAACTCTTGAAAACGGATGGAGCCGCGATGTTTTGGCTTTGCAGATTAAGTCGAACCTCTACACCCGAACGGGCAAGGCCGTTACCAACTTTTCCAAAACATTGCCGGAGCAGCAGTCCGACCTTGCGCAGCAAACCCTCAAAGACCCCTATGTTTTCGACTTCATGGCCATGACCGCCCCATATAACGAGCGGAATATTGAACACCAGCTTGTTGAGCACATCACAAAATTTCTTCTGGAGTTGGGCAAGGGCTTTGCCTTTATCGGAAGGCAATACCATCTGGAAATCGGCGACAACGATTACTACATTGACCTGCTGTTCTACCATGTGGTGCTTAAATGCTATATCGTAGTGGAATTAAAAAACAAGAAATTCATTCCTGAATTTGCCGGAAAACTCAACTTCTATCTTTCCGCTGTTGATACACTGCTCAAACGCGAGGATGACCAGCCCACCATCGGGTTGCTGCTATGCCGTGATAAAAACAACATCGAAGTTGAATTCGCCTTGCGTGACATGCTTAAACCCATGGGCGTCAGTGAATACATCCTCGTGGAAACACTCCCCGAAAATCTGAAAGGCTCACTGCCGACTGTAGAGGAAATAGAGTTTGATCTGCAACAATTAACAGACTACGATGAAAGGGAGAACCCTGCATGACCATGATTGCTCCTGAATATATATCGCTGGTTGACCTTGGTATGGCATACCGAAAAGCCAAAGTTGATCTTTACTACACTGGGGATAACAGCATATTGACGGTGCTTCAGTATGAGAAAAAGCTTGTCGAGAACCTGAATTCACTGCACAAGAAACTCCTATCGAAAGATTCTTCCTGGCTGCATAAAGAAAGCGCACTGGGTGGCTGGACACTTGCTCCGAAATGTATAGACCAGAAGAAAAAGGAATTTGACAGTTGTGAAGGAGATTTGATCCATTCTGATCCAGAGAAACACTGGAAAAATATCTGTGAAAGTTTTAAATATGCATCATCAAAGCCTACTGCTGAGTTTCGTTTAATGGCGGCTCCTTCAATGGATTTTCATGTCCTTTCAGCATTGTGGATGTCTAAAGTCGGTCATAAATATGACAAGCTTCTATCCGATTGCGCCTGTGGCAACCGGCTACGACGACAAAATAATGGCGAGTTTAATTTATGGTCTAATGGAACATTCCAACCTTATCTAAAACCTTTTCGAGATTGGCGTGATAATGGTATTCAATCGATTCGCTCCGCTCTTAAAGATTCAAAATCAATTATTGCTATTACGGCGGATGTTCAGTCCTTCTATCATGAACTGAATCCGGATTTTATGGTTGATCAAGATTTCCTCAATATTATCGGTCTTACGCTAAATGATGACGACACTTATCTAAATGAAGTATTTGTTGAGGCGTTGAAGATTTGGGCAAAATCCACGCCTCTTAAAAAAGGTTTGCCCGTAGGGCTTCCTGCTTCTGCATTGGTTGCGAATATGGCTCTCGTCGAGTTGGACAAATTAATTCAAGAGGAACTTGTACCGGTATATTATGGCCGTTATGTTGACGATATTCTTTTGGTGATAAAAAACGGCTCTGACTTCTCTACATCAAAAAATGTATGGGAATGGATTTTTTTAAGGTCAAACGGGCTTCTTGATTGGAAAAATAGAGACTCTAAAGATGCCATTAAATTTTTTCCGTCCTATCTTAAGAATAGTCGCATAGAGTTCTCGAACAATAAAAATAAAGTGTTTGTTCTGGAGGGGGAGACAGGGAATGCTCTTGTTAACTCCCTTGAGCGAGAGATTAAAGCAAGATCAAGTGAATGGCGTGCATTGCCAGACCTGCCGGATAATCCGGAATATATTGCTACGATGTTATTGTCTGCTACTCAAACAGATGGAGAGTCTGCGGATAATCTTCGGAAAGCTGATGTTTTTTCAATGCGAAGAGCCAAATTTGCCATCAAATTACGCGACTTTGAAGCTTATGAACGCGATTTATTTCCTGATGATTGGCAAAAGCATAGACGCGCCTTTTTCGAAGCATTTATTCAGCATGTTCTGGTTTTACCAACTTTCTTCAATTTAGCCATCTATCTGTCTCGGGTCATTCGTTTAGCGACGGCTTGTAAGGATTTTGTGGAACTCCGAAAAATTATTGATAAGTTATTTGCTTTGGTTATAGATGTCAAGGAAAATTGTGAATCTAAAATCAAGTCTTGCGATGGTAAAAATCCTCTTAAGCCTGAAGAGGTTGTAGATAGATGGCAATCACAAATAAATAAAATCGTCGATGAAAATATTAAAATGTCGTTTCCTCCAAGACTCAGTCATTTAGATAAAAAATTGTGGGTTGATCAATTTGGAAATAAAGACTTTTGGTTATTTGAGACAGATATTCATGAACTTCAAAAACAGCAAGCAAAATTTTTTTCTCATGATCTTGCCTATATGCCATTCCGTTTTATTGGTTTGCCCAAAGAGCTGAATGGACATAGAGGAATTCCTGACACAAAAACCATTCGCTATTTAGATGCGTCAGAATTATTACGAAATGAAATTTATCCAGGTTTACAGCTTGTTTGTAAATCAATTAATTGCCTTCGAAAAGATGAGTTGCCCTTTGGGATTTTGTTTGCCACACGTCCATTTGACTTGACAGATCTTTATTTTTTAAATAGTGACCCATATTCACAAGAAAGTTCCGATGATATCACTAAATCAATCTTTGCATTAAGAGGGTTTTCTTCTGAGAAGAAGATGCCACTGCGAAATAATAAAGACGTTATAGAAGTCTCCCTTGGTCGGGAGAAAAAAAGTCTACGCATAGCATTAACGTCATGGCAAACAGATAGCAATAGTTGGATTGCATCTATTACAAGCGATAACGATCCTGATTTAACACGATACAAACGATTAACCAATTTGCTGAATGAAGTACTAGATAGTTCTTCAAACCCGGATTATTTGATTTTTCCAGAGTTAGCAATTCCTGCTCGATGGTTTTTAAGATTTGCAAAAAAACTTCAAAGAAGAGGTATTTCCCTGATTGCAGGTGTTGAATACATCCATCCTTCAAAAGGTATTGTCAATAATCAAGTTTGGGCGGCTTTATCGCATGATGGATTAGGTTTTCCAACCATGATTGTTATTCGCCAGGATAAGCAGATTGCCGCAGTGAATGAGGAGAAAGAATTACATCGACTTGCGTGTGTGAAACTTAAGCCGGATCCATTAAATGCTTGGGAAAAACCACCGGTCATACGACATGGAGATTTTTTCTTTGCAATTCTTGTGTGCAGTGAACTGACCAATATTACTTATCGGGCGGCTCTCTGTGGAAAAATAGACGCACTGTTTGTTCCTGAGTGGAATCGTGATATTGAAACCTTCAATGCACTTGTAGAGTCTGCTGCGCTCGATATCCATGCCTATATAATCCAATGCAATGACCGACAGTATGGTGATAGCCGTATTCGTGCCCCGTATAAAGAATCATGGAAACGGGATCTGGTTCGCTTGAAGGGTGGGATTAATGATTACTTTGTCATCGGTGAAATCGATATCATGTTACTGCGGCAGTTTCAGTCAAGTTACCGTTCTCCTGACGGCATTTTCAAGCCAGTGCCAGACGGTTTTGACTTAAAACTTGCTAACGAGCGAAAAGTGTTGCCCCAAGGGAATAATCATGAGTAACGAAGAACAAAAACTTCCCGATGAAAAGGCCGGACGTTTTTTCTTCCGAGCTTCTGCTGCTGATTTTAAGAAGATTCCTGGCAGTCCTATTGCTTATTGGGTGTCCGAGAAGTTTCTTGGTTGCTTTATGGATAATCCAGCCATAGGTGATCAGATTGCTTTGAAGGCTGGAATGTCAACCGGAGATAACACAATTTTTCAAAGAACATGGCCAGAGGTTGCTGCGAGCACCATCAGCTTTTCAACTTCAGATAACAATGAGACAGTATTAAACGGCATAACATGGTATCCATGTCACAGTGGTGGCGAATACAGAAAGTGGTATGGAAATCATGATGTTATCGTAAACTGGTATAAGAACGGAGATGAGATTCGCGTTTTTGGCATTGATAAAGGGAGGCAAAAATCTGCTGTTCGTAACGATTCGTTTTACTTCAAACAGGGTATTACATGGTCCAAAATAAGTTCAGGGCGGTTTGCTGCTCGCTGGCGTCCGTCTGGTTTTTTATTTGATGATACAGGGCGATGTGGGTTTTCATCTGACAGTGTTCTAACAATGCTTGCACTGGGTATTTTTTGTTCATCACTGTCAAACATGTTTCTTGAAGTGTTGTGTCCAACACTAAGTTTTACCAGTGGAGAACTGGCTAAAATCCCATTTCTCAAAATTAATACAGTGCCAACAGATAGTGTTGTTAAGACAATAACTTATCTTATTTCGACAGCAAAGTCCGACTGGGATGCCTATGAAACATCATGGGACTTCACCAGTTTGCCGATACTCCAACCCGAATACCACCAGCGAACTCTTAAAGCCACATACGATAATCTTCACACCCATTGGCAGGAGATGACGCAAGAAATGCAGTGCCTCGAAGAAGAGAACAATCGTATCTTCATCGATGCCTACGGTCTGAATGATGAACTGACACCCGAAGTCCCGCTCAACGAAATCACCCTGACCTGTAACCCGCACTATCGATACAGCAACAGCAAGAACGCCGAAGAGCTTGAAGCGCTGCTGCTGGCTGATACCATGAAGGAGTTTCTCTCCTATGCTGTTGGCTGCATGTTTGGTCGGTATAGTCTGGATGCCCCGGGTTTGATACTTGCCAATCAGGGTGATACCATTGAAGAGTATCTGAGGCAGATTCCCGACCCGACTTTCCCGCCAGACTCCGACAACGTCATCCCCATACTCGACGGCGACTGGTTCACCGACGACATAACCGAACGGTTTCGCAAGTTCCTGCGTGTCACCTTTGGCGATGAACATTACGAAGAGAACCTGAAGTTTATCGAGGTTGCGCTTGGCAAGGAGATCCGCAAGTATTTCCTGAAGGATTTTTATAACGATCATCTGCGCCGGTACAAAAAGCGCCCGATTTACTGGCTTTTCAGCAGCCCGAAAGGCAGCTTCAACGCTCTCATTTACATGCACCGTTACCGTCCCGATACAGCGAGTGTGGTGCTCAACGGCTATCTGCGCGAGTTCCGCACTAAGCTGCTCTCCCGCAAGAGTCAACTCGAATCGGTCAGTATCAGCGCCAGCGCATCACCGGGCGAAAAGACCAAAGCGCTGAAAGAGATTGAAAGCCTCCGGAAAATGATTGAAGAGCTTGAGAGCTATGAGCGTGAAGTACTCTACCCGCTTGCCACCCAGCAGCTCGAAATTGACCTCGATGACGGTGTAAAAGTGAACTACCAGAAATTTGGCCCGGCTCTCAAAAAGATCCCCGGCCTTGAAGCAAAAGAGGAGTGAACAATGGCAACGATGAACTTTAATACTACCAATTCAACATACCGGCAATTGTTGGGGAATGGCTTGAGTTACCGCGTTCCCCCTTTCCAGCGTGACTATTCATGGACGGATGATGAGTGGGATGATTTTTGGCAAGACATTCTTGGCTTGTTCGAAGCGGACGGCGAATTGGCTCACTATATGGGTTATCTGGTCTTGCAGTCTTCCGACAGCAAGCGCTTTGATATCATTGACGGTCAGCAGCGGCTTACGACAATCAGTGTTATGATCCTTGCTGGATTGCGGCATCTTCAGGATTTGGCCACGGCAGGATTTGATGCTGAGAACAACATCAGGCGCAAAGAACAGCTTCAGAGTGGTTACATCGGCTATCTTGACCCGGTTAGTCTGGTGTCGCGCTCTAAATTGGAGTTGAATCGCCATAATAACCGTTTTTATCAGACCTATCTGGTGACGCTGGAAACGCTGCCACAAAGGGGACTGAACGCTTCAGAGCATCAACTTCGGAAAGCGTTCAATTGGTTCAAGGAACGCATAAAAAACCGATTTGGGATGAGTGCCTTTAGTGGAAAAGAGCTGACCGTTTTTATTGATGGGCTGGTAGATAAACTCTTCTTTACCGTTATCACGGTGACTGACGAATTGAATGCCTTTAAAGTTTTTGAGACACTTAATGCGAGGGGTGTTCGTCTTTCAGCTACTGACCTGCTGAAAAATTATCTTTTTTCGATTATCAGCACTCATGATACGCACGAAACGGAATTGAAGGCTTTGGAGGATCGCTGGGAGCGAATTGTTGGTTTATTGGGGAGTGAAAGTTTTCCTGAGTTTCTCAGGATATTTTGGAATAGTCGAAACAAGCTGGTCAGGAAAGCAGACCTTTTCAAGACCATTCGGAAACGAATTACTTTGCGTGATGCGGCTTTTGAGCTGCTTCGGGATCTCGATCAATCTGCCGCTGTGTATGCAGCTCTCCGTGATCCTCAAGATCCTGCGTGGAACATTGAAGAAAAACGTTGCCTTAAACAGTTGTTGATGTTCAATGTGCGGCAGCCTCTCGCCATGTTGATGGCTTGCCATGCAAGGTTTTATGAGCACGATCGAGCGGCCTTTACTCGCATGATGAAAGCCGTGGCGGTCGTATCATTCCGTTATAATGTAATTTGTAATTTTCAGTCGCATGAGCAGGAGCGATTGTATAATGATATCGCCTTGAAGGTGTCGGCGGGCAGCTATTTACGAGTTACAGATGTTATTGGTGCATTGAGGGAAGTGTATCCCGACGACATGCAGTTTAAAGCTGCATTCAGTGAAAAGGAGCTTTGCACGACGAACAGTCGCAACAAAAAAGTGGTGCGGTATATCCTTTTTGAAATTGAGCGTCAGCAATCTGGTCAGGATTTCGATTTTGAAAGTGCTACTTACAATCTGGAACATATCCTGCCAGAACATCCCTCTGAAATTTGGTCTTATATCGAAGAATCCAAACAGGAACAACTGATGTATCGTCTTGGTAATATGACACCTCTTGAAGCCAATCGTAACAGAGTGTTGGGAAATGGGGATTATGCATCCAAGCGACTGGTTTATCAACAGAGTGCTTTTCGGATAACCAATGCGGTTGCTGAGCACTATGACATTTGGGATGAACAGAAAATCGAAGCTCGACAAAAGCAGTTAGCTACAGTTGCTTCGGGGATATGGAAGATTGATTTCGTCTGATTTTTAAGGCCACACACATGGCTTGTGTATTGTAAAGTCGATTTCACGATACACAACACGTTTTTTGTCGTTTCTGTAATACACAAAACCGACTTGTTCCGAAAAGTATGTTTTTGCGAATACTCAAAGAATTTTTGTCTTCAATATTTCTCATGAAAGTTTTCTGTAATGAGTGAACGCATTGACCAGGCTCTGAACCGGCTCTTTGAGCGCCACCGTATTGTATTCTGGAATGATACGAAGCTGGAGCTGCGTGAGGAATTCGACTCATTGCAGCTTGAAGGTGTTGAAAAGGTTGAGCTTGTCAACAACGAGTTTGGAGTGAAGTATCACATTCTGCGGGAACAGCCGGAACAGAAATTCCTGCTCTATCGAGAAGGGCCTCAACCGGCCATGCTCGATAACTGGATCCTCGATGTAGAGCTTGCTCATGGGGAGTTCCGTGCCGATCAGTCGAGTATCTGGCTCTCGGAGTTGGAGCTCGGCAGTGATTTTCAGGATGTGGTGAAGGATCATTCTGAATTCTATAAGTCCGCTAAGAGGATTGTGAGTCTCAAGAAATTGCTCAAGGCGGACGATACGCCCGGAATGATCAGGCTGAAAATGCTTGCCGTTTGTGCCGGTTCCGCACCTCAGCTTGATATGGTGGTTGAACATTTGCTGGACGAACTGGCTGGGAGCGCCTCGGATGAAACGCAGTTAGGTCTGGAATTGCAGGATGGTGACAAGTTCCGGTTGATTGAACGATGCCGATTGGATGGCTATTTCTGGGAGCTTATCAAGAGGAGCTATGGCTACGAATCACCTGAACCCGGTCTGAAGGATTTCGTTATCGAACTTTTCAAGAGCAGCTTTGCCGTCGGAACCGATGGTAAGGGTGCGCTTTCGGGTGATGCGCTGGTGTTTTTGAAGCGATGGAAAGACAGCCGTCAATTTGAAGAATGTTTTGAAGCGCTTTCTGATGAGTGTGCGGAGATTCTGCGTCTTGAACAGAAACTGGAGGGGCTGGATTTTCGTCAACTGATTGAACTCGATTATTTCCGGCTTATTGACCGGAAAATTATCAGTGATCTGGTTCGGGCTCTTGCCTCGCAGACGGTGTTCAGCCATGAGGTGACGCAATGGATTCGCTTGCGTCGTCAAGGCCACTGGTTCGAAGAGTTCCGGCACTTCTACGAGGCGGTGGAGTACGCTGCGCTTTTCATGCATGCCATCGAAGAAGCCAAACTGGATATGGGCTCCATGGCTGACGGTATAGAACAGTACAGTCGGTTCTGGTTTCGGCTTGACCAGTTCTATCGCAAATTCATTTACCATGTCAGCATCTCCGCCCAGGTTTCGCTGATGGCGGAATTGAGCGAAAAAGTAGAAAATCTCTACTCCAACAACTTCCTCCTGAAATTGAATGACCGGTGGCAATCATTCGTGGACAAAGCTGATACATGGGAGGCTCCTCCTGTGCCGTTACAGAAAAGCGTTTTCGAGCGGTTTGTACAGCCATTTCTCTCAAAGAAGAATAAGGTCTGTGTCATTATTTCCGATGCGTTGCGCTATGAAATCGGTGACGAATTGCTCACGCTTATTCGTCAGGAAGACCGTTATGATGCAAATCTGGAGCCGGTGCTGTCAATGCTGCCGAGCTATACACAGCTTGGTATGGCTGCGCTTCTCCCAAATAAAGTCTTGGCATTTGCCGATAACGATACGGGAACGGTGTTAGCGGATAATATTAGTTCTCAAGGCACAGCTAATCGCTCCAGGATTCTCAACCGGACGGCTTCATGGAAGGGTGCTACCGTAAAGGCTGAAGAGGTTATGGCCCTCAAAGCTGATGAATGTCGGACATTGTTACGTGATCACGATGTAATTTATGTTTACCATAATCGCATTGACATAACGGGTGATAAGCGGGAATCGGAAGAGAGAGTGTTTGAGGCGGTTGAAGAGTGCCTGAAAGATCTTGTTAAACTGATCAAAAAGCTGACCCGGGCCAATGCCAATAATTTGCTGGTGACTTCTGATCATGGATTTATCTATCAGAATCGTGTTCTTGATGAGAGCGATTTTTCGGGAGAGGAAGCAGAGGGTGACCTGATTCTTTTCCGCGATCGGCGATTTGTACTTGGGAAGGGTCTGAAAGAGGCGCCGGGACTCAGAAAGTTCCATGCCTCTCAGCTTGGTCTGGCGGGTGATGTGGAGGTACAGATTCCGAAATCAATCAATCGACTGCGTCTCAGGGGTTCTGGCAGCCGTTATGTGCATGGTGGTGCTTCATTGCAGGAGGTAGTGATTCCGCTCATCAGGATCAATAAAAAGCGGCAGAGCGACATTTCGGTTGTTGACGTGGATATTATTCGTGGCACCAGCTCAGTCATCACCTCTGGTCAGCTCGCCGTCGTGCTCTATCAGTCGCAGCCGGTTACCGAAAAAGTTCAGGCAAGGACTCTTGTTGCCGGGATTTATACGCTGGCAGGGGAGCTGATTTCCGATTCACACTCCCTTGTTTTTGATGTTACCTCTGACAATTCACGGGATCGTGAGCGGCAGGTACGTTTTCTGTTGACCAGCAAAGCTGATGAGGTGAACGGTCATGAGGTTATTTTGAGGCTGGATGAAAAATATCCTGGAACCTCCCACTACAGCGAATACAAGTCCATCCGCTATCTTATGCGGCGGTCATTTACCAGCGATTTTGATTTTTAAACACCAAGGCTGTCTATGAATACTCTTGACCAGAAAATAAATACTCATTTTGCCGGGCTTGTTGTCCGTAAGGATCTTGTCAAGACCGTCAAAGGTAACGCCATTGTTCCAACATACGTCCTTGAATATCTGCTGGGTCAATACTGTGCGACAAGTGACGATGCTACGATTCAGACCGGAATTGAGACCGTCAAAGAGATTCTGCGTAAACACTATGTGCATCGCAATGAAGCTGGGTTGGTTCGATCCAATATCAAGGAAAAAGGGCGATACAAGGTCATCGACAAGATCAGCGTAGCGTTGAATGACAAGAGCGATGCCTACGAGGCTGAGTTTTCGAATCTTGGAATAAAGAAGGTTCTGGTTGACTCCGGTACAATCAAGACCCATCCAAAACTACTGGTTGGTGGAGTCTGGTGCATTGCTGATATCGAGTATGAATTCAAGGAAGAGAAGAATGCGGTGCCGTGGATTCTTTCGACACTGAAGCCGATCCAGTTGTCCCACTTCAATTTTGAGGGTTATGTTGAAGCCCGCAAGCAGTTCTCCACTGACGAGTGGATTGACCTGCTGATCCAAAGCATAGGATTTAATCCCGAGATGTTTGGAAAACGCAGCAAACTGACTCAGCTCATAAGGTTGATTCCCTACTGTGAACGTAACTACAATCTGATTGAACTTGGCCCTAAGGGGACAGGTAAATCCCATATCTATTCGGAATTTTCTCCGCACGGTATTCTTATTTCCGGTGGAGAGGTGACTGTGCCAAAGCTCTTCGTGAGTAACTCGTCGGGTAATTCTGGTAAAATCGGACTAGTCGGTTATTGGGATGTCGTAGCATTTGATGAGTTCGCAGGCAAACAGAAGCGCGTCGATAAGTCACTGGTTGATATCATGAAAAACTACATGGCCAACAAGACCTTCTCTCGTGGAGTTGAAACCCTTGGAGCAGAAGCCTCCATGGTTTTCGTTGGCAACACCAAGCATACCGTGCCCTATATGCTCAAGCACTCCGACCTGTTTGATGAGCTGCCCGAAAAGTTCTATGACTCAGCCTTCCTTGATCGTCTACATTTCTATGCCCCAGGCTGGGAAATTGATATTATTCGCGGTGAGATGTTCTCCAACGGTTACGGGTTTGTGGTTGATTACCTTGCGGAAATTCTTCGCTCGTTGCGAAACCATGACTACTCAGACCGATATCAGGAGCACTTTTCACTTTCTCCCGATATCTCGACCCGTGACCGGGATGGCGTTAACAAAACTTTTTCCGGTCTCATGAAGATCCTTTTCCCTCAAGGAGGAGCTTCAAAAGATGAAATTGAAGAAATGCTTAAATTTTCTATCGAGGGACGGAAAAGGGTTAAAGACCAATTGATGCGGATCGATTCGACCTACCCAAAGGTTCATTTTGCTTATACGGATGCCTCTGGTCAATCAAGAACAGTTAAAACGCTCGAAGAGGAGGCGTATCCTCATTTCTATAACAAAACGACTGATGTGGGCGATGGAAAGCTGCCTCAGGTTGAAAGCCGGGAGCTGGATTTCACGGAGGTTTCTGGAGCTGTTGTTGCTTCAGTTACTGCCCCTGCCGTTAAAGAAGAGCATCTGACCTTTCAGGAGAACCAGCGGGGAGTTTCTTATGACTCGCTTTTTGGTTCTTACCTGAGCGGTGCAAGCCGGATTGTTCTTACTGACCCCTATATCCGCATCTTTTATCAGGTGCGAAATTTCATGGAGTTCATCGAGACTGTTGTCAAACACAAGCCGATGGAGGAGGAGGTTGTCGTTCATTTAATCACCACGGAAGACGATTTCAAGGGAGATCAACAGAAAGAATATTTCGAAAAGATACAGGAGTCATGCATCGCTGCAGGTATTGCTTTTACCTGGGAGTTTGACGGAACAGGCACCATTCACGCCCGGCATATCGAGACGGACAACGGATGGAAAATCCTGCTTGATCGCGGGCTGGATATTTTTCAACACTATGAGATGAATGATACGTTTACATTTAACAATCGCCTCCAGCAGTTCCGGCCCTGCAAGGCCTTTGAGGTGACATTTATCAAGAGCAGGTAGGCACTTCATGAAAGAAC
Organism: uncultured Chlorobiaceae bacterium; assembly: GCA_903865705.1. Classification (GTDB taxonomy): domain Bacteria; phylum Bacteroidota; class Chlorobiia; order Chlorobiales; family Chlorobiaceae; genus Chlorobium. The sequence goes on along the minus strand of CAIPKT010000032.1, from coordinate 7,139 downwards.
AAAATTTGTCATGATTCTATCGGATTCCACAGTTATTCAATCTCATTAAACGGTCGTTTGATGAGACGACGAAAAGGGGTGCAAAACACCCCTTTTTTTTTGCCCTTTTTGTCTTATAAAACCGTTCTGTATTTCTATATTCCAAAAATCCGTTAATAATGGTACTTTTTAAGATTAGTGAGAGAAAAGATGGAAGGACGATTGATCGGTTATGCCAGGGTATCAACTTCAGCCCAGGAACTGAACCTGCAGCTCGATGCACTCAAACAGGCTGGTTGCAAAAAACAGCATATCTTTACCGACCAGATAAGCGGGGCGAAAGCTGAGCGACCGGGACTTGCCGAATGCCTGAAAGAGCTGAAAAAAGGCGACACCCTCATCATCTGGCGTCTTGACCGGCTTGGCCGATCACTGCGGAACCTGATTGATATTGTCGAGCAGCTTCAGAAAAGGGGAGTGGGCTTCCGCTCTATCAATGACGGCGGCATTGATACCACTACGGCATCCGGCGAAATGATATTCAATATTTTCGGCACTCTGGCTCAATTTGAACGCCGCCTGATTCAGGAACGTACCCAGGCAGGACTGATAGCAGCAAGGGCGAGAGGAAGAAAAGGAGGCAGACCGAAAATCTCGAAGGATGATCCGAAAGTGCAGATGGCCAAAAAGATGAGTAAGAATATGAACATCAGCATCGGCGAGATCTGTGCAACACTGAAGATTTCAAGGGCAAGCTATTACAGATACTTGACAATTAATGAGTAATTGTTTTTTTGATATATTTGCTAATATAGAAGTGGTTCCATTTGATTGGCTCACGTCCAAAAGACGACGAAAAACTATTCCAGTGTCCTTATTCACTTAGGGTTTTCCCTGCTCTTACGCTGATCGGATCGAGCAAAAAACGTCTTTCCTGCTGGAGCAGGAGGCATTCTCAATTACTATGTCATGCCAGTCATTCCATCTGACAGCAATCTTTCTGGAAAAGGGTTACATCCCTTTCATTTCTTTTCATATCGCGGGGCTCATTACAGGATCTCGATCCATGAAATGAGTGTCTGTCGGATCAGCAGTAAAGAGTTTGCCTCAAAAGAGTTTATTCAGGTAAGTAGTCCGACTGGGCCGGATATTCCTTCAGGTCATTTTCTCCCGCACGTCCCTGAGCCCCTGGATGAGAAGCATCCTGTAGCGGCCATGGATCTTTTTGTTGTACAATCATGTAATCTTTCGTGCCTGTACTGCTATGGTGACGACGGCACGTATGGTGAGCGAGCCTGGATGTCTGAGAAGACCGCCATGCAGGCTGTTGACTGGCTTATAGATGCCTCTGGCTGTGTCAAGACATTGAGGATCAACTTTTTCGGAGGAGAGCCACTTCTGAACTTCCCACTAATGAAGACCATAGTTTCTTATGTGTTAGCAAGGGGAGAGGCTGCCGAAAAAAAAACGTTATTTCAAGTGACCACCAATGGCACGCTGCTTGATGACGAGATCATAATTTTTCTCCAGAAGCATGATTTCAAGGTTCTTGTAAGTCTTGATGGACCAAAGGACATCCATGACAAACAACGACGTTTTGCTGACGGAGGCGGATCGTATGATGCCGTCACAAAGCATCTAGGTTCTCTTATTGCCAGTGTACCGGATACCGATGTACATGCAGTCATAATGGGAGACACCGATCCGAAAGTGGTCATCAATGCTCTCGAAGGATTCGGATTCCGGGGGATATCAGTACTGCCCGCATCTGGCTCATTGTTTAGCAAAGCCGATGAAGGTAAAGAAAACAGGGATTCTGCGGCAATCCTCCAGCGCATGGAGGAAGAAGCGGAACTCTGGATCGACTTGGCAAGAAAGCGTGATATTATGGGACTGCAGCACCTCAAGTCCTACAGCCAGTTTGCAGCAGCACTGAAAACCCTGCTTCAAAACCGAAAAAATTACCATCCATGCGGAGCAGCAATAGGGCTTGTTGCTGTGTCATGTTCCGGGGACATTTATCCCTGCCATCGCTTTGTCGGACAGAATCACTACAGGATCGGGAACATATTCAGTAAGGAACTCGACAGAACATCATACCTCAAAAGCCCTGTAATGACAAGTGAAAACTGTATTGACTGCTTTGCAAGGTTTTACTGTGCGGGAGGCTGCAAGCAGGATAATGTGATTTCAGGTAGCTCGCTGTTCAGTCCATCCGAAGACATGTGCCGAATCCGTCGTCGCCAGTTTGAACTTGCTGCATACATTACCGCCGAATTGGCCAATGAAGAAAGGCTGCTTTTGGAGCAGGCTGGTATTATACCATCCAAACCTTGCCCACTTGACTTGTAGAATCCCGAAAACAAGCCGGGCTATTGTGCTTATGGAAAAAAAGCCTGAACAAGATCATGGATCCCAGCCAGGCTTCTGCACATCGTTTTACTTACAGATAACTAATTTAATGACGAATGACTTAGAACTTTTTTGGGTTTCGGATCTGGATCTTGTCCCCATCCACGCGGACCATCGTATCCTAGACGACTTTCCTGAAACCGGGTCCTGCTGAGATCATCATCAGTGAAGGTTCCTCTGAGTACCGCCAGTTCATCCGAAGAAAAGTCATATCCTTCTTCTCGGACAAAATCCATTCTTGAACGAGCATCTCGGCAGGATACAACCTGTGAAAGAAAATCATCGTCAAATTTCAAACGTTCAATGAACGCATTTGCTGAGGTTTTGCTCATGACTGATCCTCCTTTTTGTGTTTATATAGCAGTAAAACATAATTGCAAAGCAGTTAAATTTACGTATTGTAGGAGTGCTGTGCAAGACCTTTGGGAGTAGGCATGGTTCAAAGCGTGGTGGCGTTTCCGTAATCATGATATTGCCGAAGTTGTTTCCTATGCCGGGCTGATGCAAGATACTCATTACGTATTTTTTCAATCGTAAACCATTAGAGTGCTTTTTGACGTTGATCACAACATTCCCTTTACCTCTAAATTCTTTATTCACATTACTATACCGGCGGCTCGCCTTCCTGTCCATCAGAATCAAATAGTTTCTAATTATAACAATAACTGTCCGATATTTGATTACTTTGATGGGGTCTGTTCACGAAACGGATAGAATAGAACACCAAGGCGTTTTGTAAAAGAGCATGGCCGCAACCGAGCGGTTTTCTTTACAAACTCTACTAAATGGATGATCTTCTTGTATTGGGGGAACCCGATAAATGCGAGTTTTTCAATATTTCACCCTAAATGTTGGACTTTCCTCCGGCCTGCTTTTCCTTCGGTCATAGAGCCGTGTTGTTGAAACGTTGGCATGACCGAGCCATTCCTGCACCTTCCCGATATCAGAGCCGTGTTCCAGAGCATTGGTTGCTGCTGTTGACCGAAGCGAATGTACGCAGAAACCGTTCACACTGGCGAGAATGCCGGTTTCTTTTCCGTATTTCCGGATAATACAGGTATAGACTGCCTGAGGACCAAGCGGCTTATCAAGCGTGCCTGTGATATTATTATTTACCGGTCGAAATAGTGGGCCTTTCTGGTCGTCACGGTGCCCGGCAGCTTCAAGATACTCATCGATCAACCGCTGAGCCATCGGATGCATCGGCAAAAACCTGATCTTTTCCCGTTTTCCATGGATGCACAAATGTTGCACGCCGCTGCGTTGCTGCAAATCTTTAACCTGCAGCCGACAAAGTTCTTCCCGGCGTAACCCGTGGTAGAGCAGGGTAGCGAGAATTGCTCTGTCCCGTTTTCCTTTAAGGGTATTCGCAGGCGGGGCATCAAGCAGCATTCTTGCCTAGCTGTCACCAAGGGCAGGCGTCGTGCCTTCGTTGTTGTTGGCTGCGGGACGTTTCACGCCAAGAACCGGATTATGCAAATACGGCATTTTGTTCACAGAGGTAGTCGAAAAGAGAAGAGATCGAAGCAAGCTTGCGCCGGATCGTGGCGGCAGCGAGGTTACGCTGTGCGAGATCCGTTCGCCAGGCAAGCAAGTGCGCTCTTGTAACAATACGCATCTCTTCCGGTTCCGTGATGCCGAGAAATCGGGACAGTTCCTTCACGTCGTTCCGGTACGCCCGTCGGGTCTTTTCACTCCGGATATTGGCATACCATTCGAGTTCAGGAGGCACGGCCTTGAGGGCATGGAATTCCGGTGCCGAGAGCATACGGCTATCAAGGGCCGGCAGGGTGTTGGTCATGGTGTGTACTCCGGTTTGAGTGGTGATAGGTCAGAGGGTTTCAATTTATTGCAAGTTAAGTGCGACAATTATACGCAGAGGCGGTGAAAAATGCATGCGATTGGTTACATTAATTAAATGAATATGTTGCAACCAGCCCTTGCAACGATGGGTAAAGCCATAGAGCCCTATGCGGATTACAAACAATCTGCCGCGACTTTAAAGATAGCTCTTGAAAAAGCTTATGAGTATACAAAGGATCAGCCATATGTATTGTTGTAAAGCGTCAAATAGGAGAATTCAGATTAGAAGAACGTTTATAGCCGCTTTGGTTTTGAGCAGTACTCTTCTTGCTACTGGTTGCGCCACACAATCGATCCGGCAAGGCCAAGACCTTTCCTCTTCCGGAGTGGCGTACACAGATGCCGTTGATAAACTGCTCGATGTTACAACTGACAGAGTAATCAATTTCGATTCAGCAGAGCTAATAAAGACTCGTAGAGGTTCTGACCTCAAAAAGATGATTACCGAAAAGAATGCAGCTTTACAAAGTGTGATGGTAGAAATAGGCAGGTTTCGTGCCCAAACAAGACGTTTAAAAACATACTTTGTCAACCTTCAAGCTTTAGCTGATTCTCCAGTTAAAGACGACGCTGGAGGGGCAGTAAAATCCCTGAGTGACAGCTTTAGCAAACTGAACAAAGCTCTTGGAAAAACGGATGGAAAAGAAAAATTATCCGAAGAGCAAAAAACGCAAATAGGGGGGTTGGGCGAATTAGTAGCGCACACCATCCATGGCGCCAATGTCAAACGTGCTCTTGAAAGAGATGCTGAAATTATTGGAACCTACCTTGCCTTGCAAGAAAATCAATTAGGCAACATCGTCGATATGCTTGATGATCGGGTTCAAAATGATAATGATCTATTTCTAAATGAAAAGGTAATAGCCCCTTACGTCGCCAAAGACAAACCCCTTGGGGACTCCTGGAGCAAGGATCGAAGAGAATGGGCAAAGACTCAATGCGTTAGTCAGCAACTTAAAACAGCTCAAGAAGCCGCCAAGCAACTGCGTGGGGTCTGGGCAGATATTTTAGAGGGGAAGACTGACATTAACTCTCTGAGCATTTTGATATCTGATGTCAGTGAGTTCGTAACTAGTGTTCAAGCTCTTGAAGCGGCAAATGGAGCGAAATAATCAATTATAACTGGAGAAGAAAATGACTGCCGTTGACAACGAATTGAACCAGCAAACACGAGATTCGCTGAGGGTAGTACGTAGAAAACTCTATACTATCCCGGAACCTGAGCTCAGTGCTATGAGTCTCGATGATCAGGTAAAGTATGGTGATAGTTTGCATCAAAATGGATTAGCCATTTTGATGCTGGAAGCTGCCAAATTAAAGGGCGTAAATGATCAGTTCAAGGAAAAAGAACAAGAGTTAAGTGCTGCCGCGGCAAAATTGGAATCTGATGCCGTTGCTTTTACAGATGCTGTTAAGATGATTAGAGTAATTAGTGATGGCATAAAGCTAGTTACGAACATAGTGACTCTTCTAAGATAAACTCGAACACACAAAGTGGACCTAATTCTTTTCAGATATACCAGATATGTGCCTTTAGTGCTGATGATTTCTGGCATTTTAGCGACGTAAAACAGAACAAAGCTGTGTTTTGCAATCCCGCATATAATCAACAACCCAAGGAGCCGGCTATGTCAGATCAAATACATTCAGCTGAACAGATGGTAAGAAACTTCAAGGATCAGCCATCTCTTGTCGATCGTCTCAAGACAGATCCGAACCCGTTAATAGTTCTTGAGGAGGTAGCAAAAACATCAATACAGCAAACAGCACCATGGACAGGTGACAGGATTCTTTACCGTGTAGCTGTAATTGTCCTTGGCTCCCTTTGTATTATTGCTGCCCTTGGCTCCATATTTTTAGTGTCCATGGGAAAGACTACACCTGAAGTACTCGTTGCGCTTGGGTCAGCTGCCGTCGGGGCATTAGTTGGTCTTTTCGCACCTACACCCACAGAAAAATAACTGATATTCTTATTGCAAACGGTACACTCTCGTGCATAACAGGAGTAAGCATGCCATTTGTTCCGGAAGAAAAACCGCGTCTAAGCGCAACGGAGATCTATGCTCGCTTTGAGAGATTCGGAATTGATCGTTCCAAGTATCCAGTTGCTGTAGTCGGAATACGAGGCTATTACAAAAATAGCATGGGGCCTCCAAGAGTAAATGATCGCGGGAATTTACGATGATGCGATATTTGTTCAATCAGCTCAGGCTATGCTATCATATAATGGAAACACCGATCCGACTCGATATCGGATAGGTCATGGGACGACATTAGAGAAGGGAATGGCATCTCTAGATCCTGTGCATGGTTTGTGCACAAGTTTGATTTACATCGTGGCAAGAATCTTGCGCTATGTCAACGAGCTGGCGATGTAACCGTTACAAGAGACGGTAATCCTCCATACAAGGACACCGGCTCATTCGGAATAAATATTCATCGAGGAGGATACAACCAAACGTCAAGCGAAGGTTGTCAGACAATACATCCTACGCAATGGGATTTTCAATTTATATTGGACTTCAGGGAAGTCATACTGAAAAGCGTCCAGGGAAGTGGAAATCCAGTCCGGATGCGTATCAGAAAAGGTATTTATATTTGAATATTCTATCACTTCCTTATTGGGGTCTGCTCACGAAACGGAAAAAATAGCACGCTTAGTCATTGTGTAAAAGAGTTTCAAAAGTCTTTACATTAGAGCTTGATGGTGAAGTGGACCCCGCTTGGCATCAAACAAACTCGATGCCTGCTCCTGCAACTCTTTCTTCCATTTGCTGACCTGAACGGGATGTACTCCAAATTCTTGACCGATTTCATTCAGCGTTTTGACCCCTTGAATAGCCTCAAGTGCTACCTTGGCCTTGAAGTCACCGCTGAAATTTTTT
>CAIPKT010000031.1 GCA_903865705.1 uncultured Chlorobiaceae bacterium | reverse complement strand
TGGTATTCCCGGAAGGTACTTTCCTGGAGGTTATCGAACTCGATGGAAAGCACCTTTTGCGTTGACTGTTTGCAAGAAGCGTTGCGGAAGTACGGGACACCGGAAATCTTTAACACCGACCAAGGGTCCCAGTTTACGAGTGCTGCTTTTATCGGGGCACTGACGGAACATCCTTCCATAAGTATCAGCATGGATGGGCGTGGCAGGGCGCTGGATAACATCTTTGTTGAACGGTTCTGGCGGAGTGTCAAACATGAGGATATTTATCTTAAAGGCTACGCTACCGCAGCAGAATTACAGTGCGGATTAAAAAAATATTTCATAGAATTCAATGTTGAGAGGTCGCATCAGTCGTTGGGCTACAGTACACCAGATAAGGTTTACCGAGCAGCAGTAGGAGGCGGTGCAAGAATAGTTGACAAATACAGCAAGAAGAATAAGCCGACAGAAGAGTTAACGGTAAAAGAGGGGCAGCGCCTTTCCGCTGCATAAACAGGTCAGGTTAGTAACTTAAACTAAGCCACTTTTTGTCTACCGGTTGGGGTCCACTTCAGTGGCGGTGGATTTCAGACTATTGGATATGGCAATACTGAAGTTTACACTCTCGGTGCTTCGCAGCTCTATTTCGGACGCTTCTATGGTGACAAGGGTAGCAGCCATTACCTATTTGGCCGTCTGCCTCTGAACTCAACCAACAATCCGGTTTTTGACCTGCATCTCTATCCAAGCAATCCGCTTGATGTGCCAACCGCCACCTTCAATAACGACAGGCTTTTTGGTGTGAACTACGGTACAAAAATCGGTGACGGTGATTTGAATGCGGTAGTCGGAGTATTTGATAACGTGTCAAAAAGTAATACACCAGGAAGCGGTGACGGAATCCTGAATGATGGCTATGCCGTTAGTTTGAGCTATAAAGTTAAGTTTGGAGATGTTACCCTTGAGCCTCAGGTGCTTACTGCCCTGACCCAGCATGATACCGTGTATCAGACTACAACTACAAGCACTTACGCAACTGGACTTCCTTTCCATCAGGGGGTCAGGCCTATTACTTTTGGAGCGAACGTCGGAGTGCCAGCGGGTGATCTGAAGCTCGGGCTGAGCGGATTCTATACCACGGCTGACGGCACAACGCCTTCAAGTGCAATCTATCCGACTGCAGGTGCCAATGTTGATTATTCCGGATATCTTGTACGAGTCAAGGCCGAGTACGGAAACTTTCTAACCTGGTATGATTACAATAAAACCTCAGACAAATCAACGGCGACTACTACTGACTATACCAACCATTTTGTTTGGGCACAGTACAAAATACCTGCCGGAAAGATCACCATTCAGCCGACCTTGCGTTATTTGACTTCGAAAGTGCATACAACCGCAAGTGATGTTAACACCAGTCGTCTACGTTCAGAAGTTGTAGCTACTCTGGCATTCTAACGTTTTATTATCGTCCGTGCACCTGGAGTGGAGTCGTGTGTGGGCTTTAGTGGTGAGTGTGTGCATCTAATTAAGGGTGCCCGGATGTTTTTTTTGCAAGGCGATGTGGGTGAGTGGTCTAAGCCAAGGGTCTGCAAAACTCTTTATCACAAGTTCGAATCTTGTCATCGCCTCAAGTGGACAGTTGTTTATATATTCCTCCGGACATCCGGGTGTCAAAAGAAATGTGTTGTCGGGTGCATTTTTCTTTCGTCACCCGGACGTTTTTTTTATTTACCTTTCTTTATACCATATTTGCGGTATTTCCGGGTGCCGGTTTGGAGATGTGGTTCGTATTGGGCTTTATTAACATTCGTTAATTATTGCTGTTGTTCTGCTCTTTGCAGACAGCGGGTATGGTGATAATAAAGTTACATCCCCAAATATTTGAGAGTATGGCTGAACAGGAGCTTGATTTGACTGCCTTGAGCAGGGTCGGGATGATGCGCCAAAAGCAGCCGGACTACTATGTGATGCGTCTCAAGGCGGTTGCGGGCGATCTGAGTGCATCGGATCTTATAGCTATAGCCTCAGTTGCTGAACAATATGGCCGGGGTTTTGTGCATCTCTCCACCCGTCAGGGGGTTGAGATTCACTATGTGCATCGCGATAATCTGGAGCCTGCGCGGCTGGCGTTGCAACAGGCAGGGATCGAGATGGGAGCCTGTGGTCCTCGGGTGCGGGTTATTGTTGCCTGTCCGGGAGGTGAAACCTGCCGGTGGGGGGTTATCGATACCAAGAAGCTTGCCAGAGAGCTTGATACCAGGTATTTCAAACAGGAAACTCCTTCAAAATTCAAGCTGGCGGTAACGGGTTGCGCCAACAATTGTACCAAGGCAAATGAAAATGATATTGGTATTCGGGGAGCCATAGAGCCAGAATGGAGCTCTCCGGAGTGTACTGATTGTGGCTTGTGTGTCTCGCTTTGCCCCCTGAGTGCCATCGAACGCAAGGATAGTGATGAAGGATACAGCTATGTGATCGATCAGGATCGATGCATTAACTGCAGCATTTGTACCTCGCTCTGCCCGACTAATGCCTGGGTTGCCGCGCGCAAAGGGTATACTCTTTTTATTGGTGGTACCATGGGCAGAATACCTCGCTTTGCTTCGGTATTGAAAAAAATGGTGGTTACCGATGAGGAGCTTTTTCTTCTCATTGAGAGAGCAATTGCCTTATACAGGGAAAAGGGACGAAAAAAAGAGCGTTTTGGCCACATGATTGACCGGATCGGGCTTGAAAACGTCAGGGAGGAACTCCTTGGCGAACATTGAAATCACCTCAACTCTTGATGTGCAGGGTATTGCCTGTCCGGTCAATGCTGTACGGGTCAAGGCTGCCGTTGCCTTGCTGAAGGAGGATGAACTCCTTGAGGTTCTTGTTGATGAAGGGGAGGCTCTTCTTCGTGTGGCCCAGACACTCAAGGATGCCGGATACCGGATTGTCAAGGTCGAAAACCGTGAGGATGGTTTAAGAATAATTGTAGGTAAATAATGATGTTATGGATAAGATGGCGGGTATCATCAAAAAGAGAAAAAAGTTATGAGCAGGGGTGCTGTCGAGAAACTCAGTCTGGAGCTTTCCGGCAAAACTCCCCAGGAGATCTTGCGCCGTACGGTTGACTTTTTCGGGTCATCAAAGATAGCGCTTGCATCGAGTTTTGGCGCCGAGGATCAGGTTATTGTCGATATCCTGCACAAAGAGGCGCTGCCGGTACCGGTTTTTACTCTCGATACCGGGCGCCTGCCTCAGGAGACCTATGATGTTCTTGATGCAACAAGGAAGCGTTACGGCATAGAGGTTCAAGTGCTTTTTCCGGAAACCAGTGCTGTTGAGTCGATGGTGACGCTTCATGGCCCAAACCTCTTTTATGACAGCGTTGAACTTCGTCGGGAGTGTTGCCGTGTACGAAAAGTGCAGCCGTTGGCCAAAAAACTCTCAACCTTGACAGCCTGGGTATGCGGACTTCGCAGGGAGCAGTCGGTCACCAGAACCGCAGTGGCACCCGTTGAATGGGATGCGGCGTTTGGCCTCTACAAAATAAACCCGCTTGCCGAAGTGTCGGAAGCGTGGGTCTGGGAGTATATCAAAGAGCACTCTGTGCCCGTCAATAGCCTTCATGATCAGGGATATCCAAGTATCGGGTGTGCTCCATGCAGCAGGGCAGTCAAACCGGGGGAGGATCTCCGAGCGGGACGCTGGTGGTGGGAAATGCCGGAGCACCGGGAGTGCGGACTGCATCGTGAAAAACAGTAATTTTTATTGAAAGACAAAGTATGGATCATCTCGACAAACTCGAAGCGCAAAGCGTCTATATCCTCAGGGAAGCCTACCGTGAATTTAAAAGCCTCTGCATGCTCTGGTCGATCGGCAAAGACAGCACCGTCATGCTGTGGCTAGCCCGCAAGGCTTTTTTTGGCCATGTGCCCATACCGCTCGTGCATATCGACACTCATTTCAAGATTCCTGAAATGATCGACTATCGTGACCGGATTGCGCTGGAGTGGAATCTGAACATGATCTACGGTGAAAACAGGGAGGCTCTTGACGCGAAGCTTACTTTCCCTGACGGCAATACCGACCGGCTTACCTGCTGCAAATATCTTAAAAGCGAAGCGCTGAAACATACCCTTTCAGGAGAGTGGCCCCGGTACCGTATGGATCATGAACTTCAGCGTTATGTTGTTGATGAGGGAAAGGAGCCCTATACCGGTGTCATTGTCGGCGTCAGGGCTGATGAGGAGGGGAGTCGTTCAAAAGAGAGGTATTTTTCACCTCGCGACAAAGACAACGTCTGGGATGTCGGCGATCAGCCTCCTGAATTCTGGAACCAGTTCAAGACCGATTTTGCACCGGGGACTCATGTGCGCATTCATCCTCTCCTCGACTGGACTGAACTGAATATTTGGGAGTATATTGAGCGGGAAAAAATCCCGGTTGTCTCCCTCTACTTTAATCAGGGCGAGGGCGTAAGGTATCGCTCTCTGGGCTGTTATCCGTGTACCAATCCGGTCAATTCAGAGTCCCGGACTGTTCCTGAAATTATCGATGAACTCAAAAGCGGACGGCTTTCGAATATTGCCGAGCGTTCAGGGCGCGCACAGGACAGTGAAGATGGCGGGCTTGAGACCCTTCGCCGCGACGGGTATATGTAATTCCATTGACAATGGAGAATTGATAACTTTTTTTGTTGAGATATGAATATTGGACGGGCGCAGATGAATATTGTGATTGTCGGTCATGTTGATCATGGCAAGAGTACTGTGATTGGCCGGCTCCTTGCCGATACAGGAACACTGCCGCAAGGCAAGCTTGAAGCAATCAGGGAGAGTTGCCGGAGGAATTCAAAGCCTTTTGAATATGCGTTTCTGCTCGATGCCCTCAAGGATGAGCAGGCTCAGGGGATTACTATTGACATGGCGCGCTGCTTTTTTAAAACCGCGGCGCGTGACTATATCATTATTGACGCTCCCGGCCATATCGAATTTCTGAAAAACATGATCACCGGCGCTTCGAGGGCGGAATCGGCTTTGCTTGTTATTGATGCTGATGAGGGTATCAAGGAAAATTCAAAGCGGCATGGCCAGATGGTTTCGATGCTTGGCGTCAAGCAGGTGACGGTGCTGGCCAACAAAATGGATCTGGTTGGTTTCAGCGAGGATGTTTTTGAAAAGCTCAAGGCCGACTATACAGCCTTTCTTGCCCAGATCAATGTCACTCCGGTCAGTTTTATTCCTGTCAGTGCTCGTGAAGGCGACAATATTGCATCTATTTCTGAACGGATGCCCTGGTATAAGGGGTCAACGGTTCTAGAACAGCTCGACCAGTTTACCAGTGACAAGGCGCTTCATGAGAAGCCGTTCCGTTTTCCGGTTCAGGACATTTACAAGTTTACCCGCAGCAATGATGATCGGCGTATTGTTGCCGGAACGGTTGCTGCCGGCTCGGTGGCTGTTGGAGACGAGGTGCTTTTTCTCCCTTCGGGCAAGCAATCAGTTATTCAATCGGTTGAATCGTTCAATACGTCACCAAAGCAAGTTGCTTTGGCCGGTTCGGCATCGGGCTTTACCCTTTCTACCCAAATCTATGTGCGGCCCGGTGAACTCATGGTAAAGCCATCTGAACCCCAGCCGGAAGTCGGCAGCCGTTTCAGGGTCAACCTTTTCTGGGTAGGCAGGGCTCCAATGATCAAGCAGAAGGAGTACAAGCTCAAACTTGGTTCCGCCCGGGCCACGGTCAAGCTTGCGGAAATATGCAATACGCTTGATGCCTCCGATTTAACCTACAGCAAAAGCAAACAGCAGATCGATTGTCGTGATGTCGGCGAGTGTATTTTGGAAACTTCACGCCCGATTGCCTTCGATACAACCTCTGCGAGTGAGACAACAGGCCGGTTTGTTATTGTCGACAATTATGAAATTGCCGGCGGCGGCGTTGTGGTTGAGAACCTTTCTGCTGGAGAGTCTCTCTTGCAGCAGCACATCCGGGATCGGGAAAACAATTGGGAAGCAGGCCTTGTCCAACCGGAGCAACGGGCAGAAGCAAACCGGCACAAGGCAAAGTTTATTGTCTTTACAGGTGCTCAGGGCTCCGGCAAACGGGCCGTGGCCAAAGCGCTTGAGCAAGGGCTTTTTCAAAAC